>NZ_LROR01000070.1:0-80741 GCF_001675205.1 Clostridium coskatii
ATTTAAAAGAGCTTCATTATTGTAAAAATATATCTGCGCATGAATTTTATTTTTAAGATAGAAATTAAACATAAGATTCTAAATGAAATTGAACCTATATCCGCCAATATGATGACAAAATTGAAATCACGTTTAAAAACTTTTTTAATAAGTCTTAGTGAGATATTTTAGAAAATCTTAGGAGTTTAGATATGTTTGAGGTACGAGTTTAGCTAAGCTTCTTAGATTTTCAAAATATCGAACTTTAGACTTATTAAAAGTTTTTACGGTGATGAAATTTGTCAACTTATTCGGCGGTATATGCCAATTTCAATCTAGAAATTCTATATTAAAATTGATTTAAAAATCTCATGTCACTTTCATACATGTTTCTTATATCATCTATTCCGTATTTTAACATAACCATCCTATCTACACCCATTCCAAAAGCAAATCCGCTGTAAACTTCAGGATCTATTCCACAATTTCTAAGTACCTGAGGATGAACCATTCCGCATCCTAAAAGTTCTATCCATCCTTCTCCCTTACATACTCTGCAGCCTTTTCCATGGCATACAAAGCAACTGGCATCCATTTCTGCAGAAGGTTCTGTAAAAGGGAAATGATGAGGTCTGAATTTTGTACGTATGTCATTTCCGAATAACTTTTTAGCAAATAGTTCAAGAGTGCCTTTTAAATTTGCAAAAGTTATACCTTTGTCAACTACTAGGCCTTCCATTTGATAAAATATAGGTGAATGAGTAGCATCCACTGAATCTGAACGATAAACTTTACCTGGAGATATCATCTTTATTGGGGGTTTTTGTTTTTCCATAGTTCTTACCTGTATTGGAGAAGTTTGAGTTCTAAGCACTACATTGTCATTTATATAAAAGGTATCCTGTTCACCCCTTGCTGGATGATTTTTAGGTATGTTAAGTGCTTCAAAGTTATAATAATCCTTCTCTACTTCAGGACCTTCTTCTATAGTAAATCCCATAGAAATAAATATCTGTTTCATCTCTTCTAGTGTTTGTTCTAGCGGATGGCGCTTTCCTACAGTTTGCTTTATGCCAGGCATAGTAATATCAATGGTTTCATTCTGCAGCTTTGCTTGTGTAGCACTTGATTTTATCTTTTTTGATGCCTCTTCTATAGCATTTTCCAGTGTACTCCTCACTTCATTGGCAAGCTTACCAATTGCAGGTCTTTCTTCTTTGGAAAGATCCTTCATGCCCCTGAGTATTTTTGTAAGTTCTCCCTTTTTACCTAAATATTTAACTCTTATATCCTCTATATCTAACTTTTTATTTTTTAATTCGTTAAAGGCATTTTCCTTTATCTGTTTTAATTCTTCTTTCATTTTAAACTCTCCTTTCACTACAATCTTTTTAATTTAAAACAAAAATAAAAAGCCCATCCCTCTAAGGGACGAACTTTGATCCGCGTTACCACCCAAATTGATACTATTAGAAAATAATATCCTCTTTGTATATTTTAACGATAATTAACCGCTGACTACTAATTATAATTTCACAGCCAGTACTCCAGGAGGAACTTCAATATATAATGTTTTAAAAAAAGCTTTCAGCCCTGACTTTTTTTCTCTGATAAAAATCATATATCTACTTTCTCTTTCACAGTAAGTGTTCTTATTCAAATTTTATTATTTATCCGATGACTACCTGCTCTAATACTCCCACTTCTCCAAGTTGGAGTAAAGAGCAGCTACGTCCCTGGATAACGATTTCTAAGCATCAGGTGGAGTCAAAACTCCATCTGATGTCAAGAACTCTGTTTATATCTTTAAATTTTACATATATATTTACATATTGTCAACATTAAATTGCATTTTGTCTTACCGCTTCGAACATCATTATAGACGCCGCTGCAGACACATTTAATGATTCAGCACCACCTGGCATCGGTATCTTTACCTTTATATCAGAAATATCCTGTATGGTTTTGCTAAGACCATTTCCTTCATTTCCCACTGCAATTATAACTTTTCCCTTTAAATTTGCACTATAAAAGTTAATATCAGTGTCCAGAGAACTTCCTATCAACTTAAATCCACTTTTTCTGAGAAGTTCTACTTTTTTCAAATCCTCATCATAGATTACAGGTACATGAAATATAGAGCCCATTGTTGATCTCAACGTCTTCTCATTATATATATCTACCGTTCCCTTTGTAATTATAACCCCTAAAGCTCCAGAAGCATGTGCACTTCTTATTATAGTACCCATATTGCCTGGATCTTGAATCTTATCTGCCAGTATATAAAATCCTTCTTTGTTTGGGGCTTTCAATTCTCTATTTTCCACTACAGCAGCTATTCCCTGAGGATTTTCAGTATTCACCATAGCCTTAAATACACCTTTTTCCATAAAATACACAGGAAAATCACATTCAAAATTTTCTTTTAGTAAAAGTTTTTCCCACTTATCCGCAAAGTCACTGCTTAGAAAAATTGAAGATATTTTGAAATTAGAATAAAGTGCCTCTCTTACAAACCTAAAACCTTCTATTAAAAACTTACCCTCTTGAACCCTGTATTTCTTTTCCTTTAATTTTTTCACTTCTTTTATATGTGCATTATCTTTACTTTTAATTATATCCATAATAGTCCACCTTATTATGATAATTTGCCTATAAAAAAGTACAGCATAATTATGCTGTACTTTTTATGTAATATAATATTATGCATTTAGTTGTTTTTTAGCTACTTCAACTAATTCAGTAAATCCTTTAGGATCATTTATAGCTATTTCTGAAAGCATCTTTCTATTCATATTAATGCCTGCAGTCTTTATTCCATTTATAAACTTGGAATATGAAAGTCCATTCATTCTAGTTGCAGCATTTATTCTAGCTATCCATAATTTTCTAAAGTCCCTCTTCTTTAATCTTCTTCCTATATATGAATATCTTAGAGCCCTTAAAACTGTTTCATTAGCAGTTCTAAATAATCTACTTTTTCCGCCATAATAACCTTTTGCAAGCTTTAATATTTTTTTATGATGTTTACGAGCGTTTACTGCTCTTTTTACTCTTGCCATAGTAAAACCTCCTTTTAGAATCCTTCAATTATACGTAAGGCATTAATTTTTTCATAATTTTTTCTTGAGTTTCTGAAACAAGTCCTGCTTTTCTTAAATTCCTTTTAGTTTTTGCACTTTTCTTTGTAAGTATATGACTTTTAAAAGCTTTTGATCTCTTTAACTTACCAGTTCCTGTAATCTTAAATCTTTTTGCTACACTTCTTTTAGTTTTCATTTTTGGCATAATAAATTCCTCCTCTCAATTATGCTTTCTTTGCTGATAAAAACATTATCATGTTTCTTCCTTCAAGCTTAGGTTGCCTTTCTATTACACAAACATCCTGAAGTTTAGAATGAAATATATCTAAAATTTTTTTACCTATAAAGGAATAATCAGCTTCCCTTCCTCTAAATCTTACAGTAACTTTAACTTTATCTCCTGCAAGTAAAAATTTTCTTGCATTTTTAGCTTTAATGGAAATATCATGTTCTTCTATTTTAGGGCTAAATCTAACTTCTTTTATATTAACAACTTTCTGTTTTTTTCTAGCCTCTTTATCTTTTTTAACCTGCTCATACATAAATTTCCCATAATTCATGATTTTACAAACCGGTGGCTTTGCATTTGGAGATATCATAACCAAATCCAATTCCTTTTCTTCTGCAAGTCTTAATGCTTCTTTTGATAATATAATTCCCATTTGACTTCCATCATCTGAAATAACTCTTACTTCTTTTTCTACTATATCCTGATTTATAAGAAAACTTTTATTAATGATTTTCACCTCCTAGGTGGAATTTAACAAAGCATATAAAAAAGGACAGCTACCGCCGTCCTTTGAATACATCAATAATAAAGAATCCTTTTAATTAAGAAATCTTCATAACCTTACTGGCTGTGCCGTAAGGTGAGAAACGGCTAGTTTCTTCTTAACGAATTACATTATACTATTGTTATAGCTTATAGTCAATATATAATTTTAATTATATATCACTTATTTTTTTATCTATTTCATCTTTAAGTTTTGAAATGAAATCATCTAGTGCCATAGTTCCCATATCTCCGCCTTTTCTGCTTCTTACAGATATAGTTTTATCTTTCATTTCTTTTTCTCCTAGTACAATCATATAAGGAACTTTCTGCATTTGAGCTTCTCTTATCTTATATCCTATCTTCTCATTTCTCATATCTGATTCTACCCTTATATCATTTTCCTTTAACTTTTCAACTACTTCATTTACGTAGTCATCCTGAGCATCAGTAATATTCATTACTTCAACTTGTATTGGTGCAAGCCAAGCTGGAAATGCTCCTGCGTAGTTCTCTATCAAAATTCCTATAAATCTTTCTATAGATCCAAATACAACTCTGTGAACCATAACTGGTCTGTGCTTTTCCCCATCTGCTCCAACATAAGTTAAATCAAATCTTTCTGGCATCTGGAAATCCAATTGAACAGTTCCACACTGCCAAGTTCTTCCTATGGAATCTTTTAAGTGGAAATCTATCTTAGGTCCGTAGAAAGCTCCATCTCCTTCATTTACCTTATAATCAAGTCCTACTGCTTTTAATGCATCCTTAAGTCCTTCAGTTGCAGCTTCCCAGTCTTCATCACTTCCCATAGAATCTTCAGGTCTTGTTGATAATTCAACGAAATACTCAAATTTAAATACTTTATAGAAACTGTCTATAAGTTTTATTACATTTACTATTTCATCTTTCATATTATCTTTAGTCATAAATATGTGAGCATCATCTTGAGTAAAGCATCTTACTCTCATGAGTCCATGAAGAGCTCCAGATTTTTCATGTCTATGAACAATTCCCATTTCACCATATCTTATAGGAAGGTCTCTATAAGAATGTATTTTGTTCTTATAAACAAGTATAGAACCAGGACAGTTCATTGGCTTTATAGCATAATCTTCATCATCTATTTTTGTAAAATACATATTTTCTTTATAATGATCCCAATGTCCTGATTGATGCCACAATTCTTCATTTAATATAATAGGAGTCATTATCTCATCATATCCTGCTTTATGGTGAACTTGTCTCCAGTAATTTTGAAGTTCATTTCTTATAATCATTCCCTTTGGATGGAAGAATGGGAATCCAGGTCCTTCTTCATGTATGCTGAAAAGATCAAGTTCTTTTCCAAGTTTTCTGTGATCTCTCTTTTTAGCCTCTTCCATCATTGTTAAATAATCTTTAAGGTCATTCTTTTTTTCAAAGGCAGTACCATATATTCTCTGGAGCATTTTGTTCTTTTCATTTCCTCTCCAATAAGCTCCTGCAATTGAAAGAAGTTTTACAACTTTAACTTTACCTGTTGATGGTACATGAGGTCCTGCACATAAATCTACAAAATCTCCCTGTTTATAAAAAGATATAATTTCATCTTCAGGCAAATCTTTTATAAGCTGAACTTTATAAGGCTCATTCTTTTCTTCCATTAACTTTACAGCTTCATCTCTTGGGAGTTCAAATCTCTCCAATTTTTCATTTTCTTTTATTATCTTATTCATTTCACCTTCAATTTTCTCAAGCAATTCCGGTGTAAATGAAAAGTCAGCATCCATATCATAGTAAAATCCATCATCTATAGAAGGTCCTATAGCTAACTTCACTTCTGGATACAATCTTTTAACTGCCTGTGCAAGTATATGAGATCCAGTATGCCTTAATATCTTTTTTCCATCTTCATCTTCAAATGTCAAAATTTCAAGTTTACAATCTTCATTAATTTCCTTGTTAAGTTCCTCTACTTTACCATTTATTTTAGCTCCTAGAGCCTTTTTACCAAGTGAAGTGCTTAATTTTGCTGCAACATCAGCTACTTTTAATCCTTTTTCTACTTCAAGTTCTTTTCCATCTTTTAAGACTATCTTTATCATATTTACTCCTCCTCATATAATTAGTTTTATACTGAATTTACATTCAAACAGTACTTGAAACTTAAAATTAAGCAATAAAAAAACGCTCCCACAAAATGGGGCGAGTATTATCACGGTTCCACCCAAATTAATAGCATTAACCTTTTAATAAAACAAATAAATATACTGCAAAAAAAAATCATACTACATATTATATGTAAATTAAAACTTTTTTCACAATTACTTATAAGATTAAGCTGTCTGCTTTAATTAAAAAATTAAAAGCAACATGCTATTATCTTTGAATCCATAACGCAGATTAGCGGGAAATACTTACTTAATTTCAGTATACAACTCAAAGGTGGTATTCAATAAATCTTGCCTAAAGGATATTTCAGCTTAAAATCCTTCTCTCTTAAGGTAATTGATTTACTTACTTTTCCTCTTCATGGCCTTTATCCTATTTGAGCTTATTATATTATTCTGCAATGGGTATGTCAATATGAGAATGTAAATTTTTTATTCTATAGTTGTCCAATTCTATAGCATACGGAGACTTCTACACAAAATTTAAATCATACTCTGAATAGTTAACTTCTGAACATATGAAATTTTGACTTAATATAAAAATAATGCGAAGCAAAGCTTCGCAAGTTAAGAATTAATAATGAAAAATTAATAGTAAAGGATAATTTTTAGCTATCGCAAAAAATTTTTTAAATTTATATAAGTCAGATCTTAATAATGTTTTCTTCAGCAAGACGAATAGTGAAAATTTTAATCAAAGGTTTTTTGTAGTGTAACGAAAAAAATCCACATTAACTATTAATTCTTAACTATTAATTAAAAATATCTACACCCTGTTTAAACTATTTTTTATAGTTTTGCAAATACCACAATTATTACAAAATTGTACTTTATGAGTAAACACTTTTTTAATAGTATCAATAAGTTCTGTATTTTTACAATTTTCCACGCAGTGAATAACTATTTTTTCAGGTGAATTAGTTATAAGTGCACTTATTAAAACATCATCAGAATAAGTATCATTTCCATATCTTAATTCCGTTAAATCTCTAAAAAAATTATCTGTTATTTCTTCTCCCTTTTTATTTTTTATAATATAGCTTCCATCATTATCAATAATTATATTCACATAATCTATTTTGCTCTCTTGGATATCCACAAAATACTTTAAAAGCTTTATAAATTCATCGTATTCTTTTTCTACCATATATTTTTCCACTACTTTATCAACTATAACTTCTAAATCATTAAAAATCTCTTTTCTCCTAAAAGTTATGAAACCATCTACATTTATTTCCTTATTTTCAGCCATACAATCTGATATTTTATTCAAGATATCGTTCTTTTTATTTATACAATAAATGGAGTTTTCATCTATAATTGTGCTTCTTCCCTTTAACACTTCCATGCTCTTTTCTCCAATTTTCTCTAAATCTTCATATTTTAAAAAGAAATACGTATCTGATAAAAAAAGCATAGCATCTTTTTCATAAAATTCATCTACCAATATGTTATAAATTATATTTGAAACACACATATTAAATATATTCATAAGTTTATTGTTAATTTCCCCGTCACAAAATACCTTAAGGAAGTGAGTACCTTTTTCAATATTTTCATATATTCCAATGAGCACATTTTTATTTTTAAAATATTCTTTTAAATCTCTTATTCCCTGGATTATACACTCTCTTTCTTTACTATATACCATAGTCAATAACAGCACCTCTCAACACTCCCTTCCAAAATAGTATGTGTCTAAAATAAATCTATATTCAAATTTCTATTGTCAAATATCGACAGCTAAATTCTCCAAAAATACCCAATAAAAATTAATTTAGCAGGTGATTCTTAGGTTCAACTAGAGTTTACTCATAAGGATGATTTTCTGCAGCTGAACCTTATTAACAGTATAGAAAGGACGTAAATGCTAGCAATGGTAGCAATCGGATAAAATTGTTACAAATATTTAGTGCACAAGTATTGACAATATACCTATACCAAGATATAATATTAACTGTTGTGGCAGTATTGTCGTAAGGGCGCATAGCTCAGCTGGGAGAGCATCTGCCTTACAAGCAGAGGGTCACAGGTTCGAGCCCTGTTGTGCCCACCAATTTATATACTATTACTTTTTTAAAGTATAGTTTGTAAATGTTCGAGGCAATATATTGTCTTTGGCCAGATAGCTCAGTCGGTAGAGCAGAGGACTGAAAATCCTCGTGTCCCTGGTTCGATTCCTGGTCTGGCCACCAGATTTAAAACATGCGGGAGTGGCTCAGTGGTAGAGCGTCACCTTGCCAAGGTGAACGTCGCGAGTTCGAATCTCGTCTTCCGCTCCAAGAATGGCGCTATAGCCAAGTGGTAAGGCAGAGGTCTGCAAAACCTTTATCTCCAGTTCAAATCTGGATGGCGCCTCCATAAAAAAGTAGTCTATTCAATGGACTACTTTTTTTATTGTATGAAGAGTATTGTTATACAGTTAAAAGTCAATTACTTATGGTGCACAAAATATATCACAAATAATAAGCCTATGTAATAATAGCTATTATTGTGCAAATTAATCCATCAATATTATTCTAAGCTTTTTATAAAAATTCTTATCAACATCATGGCTTTCCGGAAGTTTATTATCCCTTCTAAATTTCATCACACATTTTTTCATACTCTCTCCATAGATACCATCCATACTTCCGCAGTAGTATCCTGCATCTTTTAACCTTCTCTGTATTTCATACACATCTGCTCCCCGAACTCCAGGAGTTAATGTTCTCAGTCCTTTTCCAAAAGCTCCATATGGGCCACCGTAAACAGCTACAATCATACCGTAATAAACGTAATTATATAAATCTTCTACATCGCTATTAAGCATTCTTATACATCCATGAGAAGCCTGACCTCCTATACTATGCGGTTTATTTGTACCATGTATTCCAAATTTACCCCAGGGAACATTTAGGCCTATCCATCTTGTACCAAAACCTCCGCTCCAAGAAGCCATACTAACAACCTTCCAAGTTCCTATAGGTGAAGGTGTTTCATACTTACCGCTAGCCACAGGATATTTTCTTATAATTGTGTTTTTATCTTTATCAATAAGATACAGCATTTCTTCTGTAATATCTACCAGTATTCCAAGGTTCTTCTTTGATTCCTTAGCTCTAATTATCGATGCATTAGGGAAAAACAAAATTAACAATAGTATAAAAGATATTTTTCTCAAAAATTACACCTCCACTTTACTAGTGTTTTATTTCATAATGAAAATATACATATATATAAAAAGTGGAATAATTTTATGAATTAGAGTACAATTCAAATAAATAAATATATAGATTGGAAGTGAAAATTTGAATAGTATATCAAAAAATGTTAATTCTATAGAGCTTTCAGGCATTAGAAAATTTTATAACAAATTAGTTAATTACCCAGATGCCATATCTTTAACCTTAGGTCAGCCTGATTTTAATGTACCTAAAAAAATTAAGGAAGCCATGATACAGTCTATTGAAGAAAATAAAACGGGATATACCTCAAATGCCGGAATTATAGAACTCAGAGAAGAAATATCAAAATATCTTGCAAATTTAGGCATACATTATACTGCAGAAGAAACCTGTATTACCATAGGTGGAAGTGAAGCTTTAATGGATGTATTTGCAACTCTTATAAATACAGGTGATAAAGTATTGATACCAACTCCTGCCTATCCTGCTTATGAAAGCTGTGTAAAAATTTTAGGTGGAAGTGTAATAAACTACAATTTAAGCGATGACTTTTCTATTAATTTTGACAGTTTAAAAAAAATATTGGAGAAGGAAAAGCCTAAATTAATAGTTCTCTCCTATCCTTGTAATCCAACAGGTGCTATTTTGTCTAAAGAAGACAGCACTAATTTATTTAATTTACTAAAAGCAAATGATGTATTAGTGTTAAGTGACGAAATATATGCTTCATTATGCTTTGAAAAAGATTATTACTCTATTGCACAATACAAGGAAATAAAAGATAAAGTTATTTTAATAGGTGGTTTTTCCAAAATATTTTCAATGACAGGCCTTAGAATAGGCTATGTATGTGCAAGTACATACTTTATGAATGAGATAATAAAAGTGCACCAATACAATGTATCCTGTGCTCCTTCCATTTCTCAATGGGGAGCTTACGAAGGCTTAAAAAGCTGTATGAAAGATGTAGATTATATGAGATCTAAATTTATAGAAAGAAGAGATTTTGTTTATGACAGATTAAAATCACTGGGATTCGAGGTAAGCCTACCCAAAGGTGCTTTTTACATATTTCCATCAATAAAAAAATTTGGCATGAACAGCAATTATTTCTGTGAAAAACTTCTAAAAGAAGGCGGTGTAGCAATAGTACCAGGTTCAGCTTTTGGACCAGGTGGAGAAGACCATGTGAGAATATCCTATGCCTACAGTATGGAAGAACTTAAGTTATCCCTATTAAAGATAGAAAAATGGTTAGATACTTTAAAAATATAAATAATCCATCCATAACCTTCAACTATTAATTGTCAATTGTTTAAAAACATATATACACTTTAAAAGAGCTGCACACTAATTAATTAGTGTGCAGCTCTTTGTATTATTTACCACCAATTACATTTTCCATTGAATAAAAACCTTTTTCTCTCTTATACATAAACTCACAAGCATGAAGTGCTCCCACGGCAAAAACCTCTCTTGAAATAGCAGTATGCTTTATCTCAATAGTCTCACCCTGGCCTGCAAATATAACTTCATGTTCTCCTACTATAGTTCCACCTCTTACGGCATGAATGCCTATTTCGTTGTGAACTCTCTTTCTAATTCCTTCTCTTCCATTTACATAGTCAACCTTTTCTGGTATAGAATCCTTTATTGTATCTGCTAAAAGTAATGCCGTTCCACTTGGAGCATCCACTTTTTGATTATGGTGCTTTTCTATTATCTCTATATCAAAGTTTTTATATAAAAGAGCACTTACATCTTTTAATACTTTATTTATGACATTTATACCTATAGACATATTGGCAGATCTGAAAATTGGAATAGACTTTGAGGCTTCCTCAATTTTTTTAACTTGTTCTTCGCTATATCCTGTAGTGCAAAATATAATTCCTATATTATGTTTCTTACCATATTGTAGAAGTGAATCCAAGGAATCCGGTCTTGAAAAGTCTAATATTACATCTCCTTCTACATTACATTCTGATATATTAGCAAACACAGGGAATGCTGATTTTTCATTCTTCTTATCTACTCCTGCAGATATGGATAAGTCCGGGAAATCCTCTACTAAATTGGTTATTACTTTTCCCATTTTACCATTACATCCACTTAGTATAATTTTAATCATTTAAACCTCTCCTCAAATTATTTAATAATCATTAATTACAAAGTCATATATTGATTAACGTGAAAGAAATAAATCTTTCACGTTAAATTAAAGAAAGCTAGCTTTCGTTTTACACAATAATTTAAATAGACTTGTTTTTTATTTTAAAAGTCCATAGTTTTTAAGCTCTGATTTTAAAACATCCAAATTCTCCTTAGACATGTCACAAAGTGGAAGTCTTAAATTTCCAACATTCATATTCAAAACATTCATAGCAGTTTTTATAGGTATAGGATTTGTTTCTATGAACATAGTATTCATAAGTGTAAGAGCTTTTAATTGCATCTTTAGTGCTTCTTTTACATTGCCCTCTAAAAATAATTTACACATATCATGCATATCTTTAGGAATAATATTTGCAAGAACAGATATAACTCCAAGCCCTCCTAAAGACATTATAGGAACTGTCTGATCATCATTTCCAGAATATAAATCAATATCATCCCCGCATAAAGCTTTCATTTTAGCAATTTGACTTATATTTCCACTGGCTTCTTTAACAGCTACCACATTATCTAATTTGCATAATTCTTTTAAAGTTTTAGGCTGTATATTTAATCCTGTTCTTCCAGGTACATTATATACTACAATAGGAGTTTTTATAGCTGAAGACACTGCCTTAAAATGCTCTATCAATCCCTTTTGTGTAGTTTTATTATAGTAAGGTGTGATTACAAGAACTCCATCTACTCCTATACTTTCTGCCCACTTGCTCATGTTTACGGCGGATTCTGTACAATTACTGCCTGTACCTGCAATAACTGGTATTCTCTTATTAACAGTATCTACTGTAAATTTTATTGTATCTTTTCTTTCCTTTTCAGTCATAGTGGAAGCTTCACCTGTAGTCCCACAAATTATTATTGCATCTGTACCTGATTTTATTTGCCACTCAAGTAATTCTTTTAATTTATCAAAGTCCACCCCATTATCATTAAATGGGGTAATAATAGCTACCCCTGAACCTTTAAATAAGCTCATTAAAAGCACCCCTTCTCAATTGAAATTTAATATGCTTATCATCTTAAAATGTATTGTTATTTATCCTTAATTATGCATTCTGCTATTTGAACAGCATTAGTAGCAGCACCTTTTCTTATGTTATCTGCTACAACCCATAGATTTAATCCATTGTCTACGCTAAAGTCCCTTCTTATTCTTCCTACAAATACTTCATCTTTCCCTGCTGCCTCTACTGGCATTGGATATACTAAATTGTCCACATCATCTTTTAACACTACTCCAGTAGCATTCTTGTACAATTCAAAAATATCCTCTATTTTAAAGTCTTTTTTAAGTTCTACATTTATACTTTCACTATGAGAATAAGTTACTGGTACTCTTGCTGTAGTAGCTGTAACTCTCAAAGTATCATCATGTAATATTTTTCTTGTTTCGTTTACCATTTTCATTTCTTCTTTAGTGTATCCATTTTCCAAAAATACATCTATATGAGGAAGTATATTTCCTGCTATTGGATATGGAAATTTCTTAGGTGCATTTCCCTTATATCCTTCTAGTAAATCATTATATCCTCCCATTCCAGCGCCAGATACAGCCTGGTATGTAGAATATACAATTCTTTCTACTCCATATTTATCATAAAGAGGTTTAATTGCCACTATGGCTTGTATAGTCGAACAATTAGGATTTGCAATTATACCTTTATTCCATTTTATATCCTCTGGATTTACTTCAGGGACTACCAAAGGTACCTCTTTATCCATTCTCCAAGCACTACTATTATCTATAACTACCGCACCATATTTTGAAAATATAGGTGCAAATTTAAGGCTTACACTTCCACCTGCTGAAAAAAGAGCAATATCTATTTTCTTATTTTTTATGTTATCTTCTTTTAATTCCTCTACAGTATAATCTTTATCTTTAAATTTTAATATTTTTCCACTTGATTTAGCAGATGCAAACAAATACAATTTTTCTATTGGAAAATCTCTTTCTTCCAGCACCTCTATAAATTTTCTTCCTACCATTCCAGTACACCCAACTACTGCCACGTTACAACTCATTTTAATATTCCTCCTAAAAATTTTATAATATAAATTGATTAAATATTTAAGTTTAAGATCTATTATTAAATATAATACCATGATATCTTAATAAAGATAACCTATTTAATTTTAAATATATCTTACTAAATATTTTACACTAAACTTTTGAAATATGTTCATAGAAATAAATATTATTGGGAATTAAAAATAGCGCATACTTCATACTGCTTAATGCATTATATGCAGCATATAATGCACTTTATAATAAAATTAATTGTTTTGGTTTAAAAATCAAATAATAATTTTGCTTGAGAAGCTTATTTAATAACCATAATACTCCTATAGTTATGTGCATATCATTGAAATTGCTCCTTTAAATGTATATTATATTTAAAATATATACTATAATTATTATAGTATATTAGTATTTATTCTATAATTATTATAGTATGTATAAATCTCGCTTTTGGGGTAAAAATAATCTATAGTAAAAGTGGGAGGATGGTATCAATGTCAAAAACTCCATTAAAAAAAATCATAAAAGCAAAATTGAAATCAAACAGAGAGCTTACAGAAGCTGAAAAACTTAGAGAAAAATTAAAATATGAAATAGCTGAAGAGCTAGGATTAAAAGATAAAGTTAATTCATTTGGCTGGAGCAGTTTAACAGCTGAAGAAACAGGAAGAATTGGCGGCATGATGACTAAGAGAAAAAAGGAATTAAATATACCTAAAAATGAAAGTTTAATAAACCATAGTAAAAGCAAAGACAAACAATAAATTTGACTTATACCTCAAAAATATATAATATTAATTGATAAATACAATTTTACCTTTTTTAACTTTAAACACCTATAAAAATACCTGTAAGAAGGGAGTTAAAGACCGTTATGAAAATTTCATAACGGAAACAAAAATGAACTGCTATGGAAAATTTGCTCATATATATGACAATCTAATAAACAGCGATATAGATTACAGCACATGGGCTAAAAAAATTATGAACATATGTGAAAAATTAAATATAGATAGAGAAAATTATCTGGATTTAGCTTGTGGTACAGGTAATATGACAGAAAAATTGGCACTTTATTTTAAAAATACCTGGGCGATAGATTTATCCAGTGAAATGCTATCAGAAGCAGATATAAAGCTTAGGAACAGTGGATTAAAAGTAAACTTTATATGCCAAGACATAACTAATTTCGAGTTAAACAGGAAATTCAATCTCATAACTTGCTGTCTTGATTCTACAAACTATATATTAAAAGAATCAGATTTACAAAGTTACTTTAAAAGTGTGTTCAATCATTTAGAAAACAATGGAGTATTCCTATTTGATATAAATTCCTATTACAAAATTACAAATATACTAGGTAACAATACCTATACTTACGACGATGAAGATATTACCTATATGTGGGAAAATTATTTAGAAGATGACATTTTGGACATGTACCTCACATTTTTTATACGTCATGAGGATTTTTATAAACGATTTGATGAAAACCATCGTGAAAGAGCTTATACTTGCGAATATATAGAATCCACATTGAAAAATTGTGGATTTAAAATTATAAATAAATTGGACAACTACAGTGATAAAACTGTAACTGATGTTTCTGAAAGAATATCATATATAGTAACTAAACTTTAATACACGTATGATTAGGAGATGGAAATTAAATGATAGATAAATTAATAAGAGCTACAGCTAAAGATGATAACATTCGAATAATAGCAGCCTCTACTACAAATCTAGTAAATGCAGCTGTTAAAATCCATGAATGTGCTCCTACAGCTGCAGCAGCCTTTGGAAGAATGCTCACGGCAGGAAGCCTTATGGGGTCAATGTTAAAATCACCTAAAGATAGCTTATCCCTTATAATTTCAGGAGGCGGTGAAGCTAAAGGAATATCTGTAACTTCCTATGCCGACTGTCATGTAAAAGGATATATAGGAAATCCTTCTGCAGATCTTCCCCCAAATAGTAAGGGAAAACTAGACGTAGGTGGTATCATTGGAATTAATGGAAATTTAACTGTAATAAGAAATATGGGACTTAGAGAACCTTACTCCAGCAAAATTCCTATACAAACTGGAGAAATAGGAGATGATCTAGCTTACTACTTTACAGTTTCAGAGCAAACTCCATCTGCAGTAGCCCTTGGAGTTCTCGTAGATGTAGATTTAAGTATAAAGGCCTCAGGAGGATTCATAATTCAGATGCTTCCTGGAGCAGAAGATCTCCTTGCAGACTTAGTTACCTATAGGCTACAGGAACTTCCACCTATATCAAATATGCTAGCTAAGGGCATGAGTATTTCACAAATATTAAATGATATCTTTAAGGATATGGGATTAAAGATATTAGATGAACTAACACCTACTTATAAATGCGATTGTTCAAGGGAAAGAGTTGAAAAGGCTCTTATAAGCATAGGTGCAAAAGATTTAGAGGAAATTTATAATGAAGGAAAAACTGAAGAATTAAAATGTAACTTTTGTAAGACATCTTATAAATTTACCCATGAGCAAATAGGTGAAATACTTAAAAACTGCACAAAAAAATCCTGATATTAAATACAAATTATCTACATACTTAAACTTTTATATGTTATAATTTGCTTAAAAAACTAAAAACGTAGTTATGCTTACTATAAAAGACTAAAATTTATTCATTATAAATAAAATGGAAAGGATGATTTAAAATGGAAGCAAAATATGATCTTACAGATCCATACCAAATAGCAAAGTATATAAAAGAGGCTAAGAAATCTACTCCAGTCAAAGTTTACCTTAAAGGCGACATATCAAATTGTGATTTAGGCAGTATAGAAAATTATAATAGTGGTGATTTTTTCATTCTCTTTGGTGAAAGCGATGAAATATCAAAATTTTTAGAACAAAACAAAGATAAGATCAAGCAATTTAGAATAGAACAAGACAGAAGAAACTCAGCCATTCCCCTTGCTGATTTAACAAATATGAATGCCAGAATTGAACCCGGTGCTATTATAAGAGATAAAGTTAAAATAGACAAAAATGCAGTAGTAATGATGGGAGCAGTTATAAACATAGGTGCAGAAATAGGTGAAGGCACTATGATAGATATGAATGCAGTAGTAGGTGCTAGAGGAAAACTTGGTAAAAATGTTCACTTAGGTGCTGGAGCTGTAGTAGCTGGAGTTTTAGAACCACCTAGTAAATCACCTTGTGAGATAGGTGACAATGTACTTATAGGAGCTAACTCCGTAATCCTAGAAGGAGTAAAAATTGGAACTGGCTCTGTAATTGCAGCAGGTTCAGTAGTAACAGAAGATATACCTGAAGGAGTTGTAGCTGCTGGAAGTCCCGCAAAAATAGTAAAGTCAGTAGATGACAAAACTAAAGGTAAAACTAAAATTTTATCAGATTTAAGGAAATAATTTATCTAGAAAATACAGGGTATAACCTCCTTAAATTTCAAGGAAAAGGTCTATACCCTGTAAATACAAATTCTGTTTACGATATACGCTTATCGCCTATGTTATCCCCTAAGCTATTTTCATCTTCATTTTTAGGTTGTTCTTTTTCATCTTCTTCGTTTTCTTCCTGCATTTTTTCTTTATCTCTGTTAACTTTTTCCATTTTGGATATAGAAACTTCATACGCTATTTTCTTTACAGTTTCAGTATCTGATATCTTTTTTTGATATTCTCTACTCTGTAATCTTCCCCAAACCCTTATATTGTCACTTACTTTTAATGACTTACAGAACCTAGAATTTCTTCCCCAAGCAATGGTAGGTATGTAATCAGACTTATTATAAGCTCTGTTTACAGCTAGAAGCATATCTGAGATTTCTCTACCAAAGGGAGTTGTCCTATAAACTGGCTCCTTACATATAAATCCATCAAGAAAAATTTGATTTGGATTTTTACTCCTTTCAGTGCAAAAATCTATATTTCTTGCAAATACAGTTAATATCAATCTGTTTGCCCCATCCACAAATTTATTGTAGGACCTAAGCTGTCCTTCTATTATTACATCGGTTCCAACTTTGATATCCATTCCACCTATAAGTCTCTCTGAAATTGTAATGAATAGTATATCCTTACTTTCACTTAATCTAGGAACCTCAACATTAAAGGTGTAAAAACCCTCTCCATACATTTCGTGGCTAAATTGTAATTCTGAAGCTACTGTACCTTCAAGATAGATCTTATTGTTTAACATTAAATTGTCCATCATAAACCCCTCTTTCCCTTAGTTTTAAATGTTTCACTATCATATAGTTATTCATCAAAAAACAAAAATATACTTATAATTTAGCTTAAAGTCATAAATGTTTTATTTTTGATCAAATCATAAATGCACTTGTCTTCCATAAGACCTATAGTTATAGCTACTACAGCTGCGTAAAGTTCATCAATATCTTTGAGTGCCATATTAACTGGAATTTCCTGAGCCTCAATCACCCTTTTTCCCTCATATATAATATCTCTTTGGAGGCAATATACAAATCCGCTAGAATAGTCTAAGCTCGATATAGTAACCGTATTCTTACTTCCCAGTCCATAGGTTATGATGCAACCGGATATATCTACATTATTTTTCATTTTGCTTATTAAATCCATATTTATAAAACAATAATCTCCATCTAGAACTTTGTACCTTTCATTTATAGAATTTAGCACTACATAATTTACCCTTCTACTAACATCATTGTCTGTAAAAGTGGAGTAGTCTAAATTCATTAAATCAAAAATCTCTACCAAATATTTCTTAAACTGGGCATTAGTTTCAATAATTTCTATAGATTGCATCTTTATTACCTCCTGTTAAAATATATGTTTTAAAATTATTTTAAACAGGATATGTTTTTTTATACTATTTTCTAAATTGTAATCCAATCATTGATACTTGCCCTCATTGCCATTATAATACATATTTATTGTGTTTTTCAATAACTGTTTAATATAAGTCATATTAATTTCTCATCTGCTTTCCGTCATAGTCCATTTTATAGTTATCTTTGTATATCAAATCCCCTACCTTAACAAACTTGTATCCTTTTTTCTTTAAATTTACTATTACCCTTTCTAAATTAAGTGGTGTATACTTTGCACTATTATGAAATAATAATATAGAACCAGGTTTTGTACTTTTTATAACCCTGTTGTATTCAAGATCTGCCCCCTGCTCTTTCCAGTCTATACTATCTACATCCCATTGAATGCAGTAATATCCTGAATTCTTTACTGTATCTATTACATCATCATTATAAGATCCTTCAGGACATCTAAATAATTTTGTTCCACTTCCTGTTATGCTTCTTATTTTAGCTTCATTTATGTTTATATCTTCAATAATTTTATCTCTAGATATTTTCGTCATATTAGGGTGTCTATTTGAATGATTTCCTATCTCGTGTCCTTTAGTATATATCTCCTTTAGTTTATCGGGATTTTTATCAACCCAGTCCCCCACTACAAAAAATGTAGCTTTTATATTATGTTTATCCAGTACATTTAATATCTGATCAATGTATTCATCTCCTAGACTAACATCAAAGGTTATAGCAACTTTTTTATCTTTTGTGTCAACACAATAAATAGGTAATTTCCTATTTACTCTTGCAAATGCCCCTTCATATCTATAATTTGCAAATAATGATACGCCAATAGCTATAAGCAATAATATGGACACCATAAATATTTTTTTTATACATCTTGATTTCAATTTTTACCTCCACAATATATTTATTTCATAATTTTATATAGTATTTTATAACAACAAATATTACAAAATTTAAAAAATTTATTGTAGATATATTACATTGAAAAATATGCATTCAAATATTTTATACAATTATGCTATAATATACATATATATTATTTTAGTATTCTTAATTCAATGGAGAGGATTTTAAATGTTTGAAAATACTTTAGAACTAGCAGAAAATAAATTACTTCTGCTTTACATATTTAAAAAAATCAAGTTTCCTATTTCCAATAATCAAATAACCGAAGTCATACTGGAAAATGACTTCATAAATTATTTTACTCTTCAGCAATATTTAAATGAGCTTCTATCTTCTAATTTTATCAAACAGATAGATTCTCAAGGTAACCATAAATTTATAATTACAAAAAAAGGCATAAAGGTGTTGTCCCTCTTCGGAAATAGGATTTCCAAAGATAAAATAGATATATTAGACAGCTATATAGACGAGCATTTTAATGACATAAAAAGTAAAATCTCAGTAAATGCCAACTATACAACTAAACATAAAAACAGCTTTATGGTAAATTTAAAAATATCGGAAAGTAATTCCACCTTAATGAACTTGAAGCTAAATGTGGACTCTAAAAAAACTGCCCAAAAACTATGTGAAAAGTGGGAAAAAAACTTTTCAGAAGTTTATTATAAAATAGTTGAATTACTTATGGAAGATTAAGGATTTATTTCACAACCATACCTGTAGGTTCTCCACCTATAGGTATATATTTTTTATTCTCGTCTTTTAAATTTACCTTTATCAATAAATTGTTATAATTATCCCCCACATATAAACTTCCCCTTCGTTTTAATACACTTGCAGGCATCCCCCCAACAATCAACCTCTTTTTCTCCTTATAGTTATTTATATCCAAAACGCTTATTGTACCATCTCCAAAATTGGATACAAAACAATATCTACTGCTGCAGTATATGTCTACTGGCGAATTTCCCACAATAATTCTATTTATAACTTTATAGTTTTTAAGTGATAATATGGCTATACTTCCCCTAAACTCCGATCCTATATTACTTTCACATATAAGTATATGCTGTCCATCCACTGCAAACACAGCTTTAGTAGGATAGCATCCTACTCTTATGTTAGCTATAGGTTCATTTTTTTTGCAGTCTATCAAGGTTATACTATCATCTTCCATATTAGATATTACTAGCAGCTTTCTTTCCTTATTCAAACATATACTATAAGGAAGATTTCCACAGGGAACTTCTTCAACCACTCTTCTCATATTAAGGTCAAAAACAAGCAGGCTATTTAAATCACTGCATATTATATATGCATTATTTTTATAGGTAATAATATCATTGCAGCATGCCCCAACATAATAACTTTCTTCCTGAATTTCATTTTTTATATCTATTATAGATATGCTGTTATTATATTTGTTTGCCGTTATAAGCTTAGAATCATTTAAACATACACCATGGGGTCCAACTCTATAGGTCATGTCCTCAGATTTTAAATGTATTCTAGTTTCTTCATGAAAATCATCTAAATTCACCTTTGATACCGTATCAGAAGAAGTGCTACATATATAAAGATACTCCAACACACCATCGCCCCCTTACAACTATAATATGAAGGTTAGCTAAAATAGGTAATACTAATTAATTATTTTATTTTGTTGTATATTAACTTTATATTCTATATAATTATTTTGTTAATACATTATTTTATATGAAACAAGGTGATGAAATGTACAGTTATATAACAAAAGGAGTTTGTTCAAGTCAAATAAATTTTGATGTTGTAGAAAACAAAATTAGAAATGTAAATTTTGTAGGAGGATGTAATGGAAATTTACAAGGTATATCAAAATTAGTAGAAGGAATGGATGTAGCTGAAGCTGTCGAAAAATTAGAGGGAATTTCCTGCAGTGGAAAAGGGACTTCCTGTCCTGATCAATTTGCAACTGCCCTTAAAAAATTAGTTTTAAGCCGTAAGTAAAAAATTTATTTAACATATAGATCTTCTAATTAGAAAGTTCACTTATACCAGCCATATACTAACAAATTTCATTACACTAAAAACTTTTAATAAGTCTAAAGCTTGGTATTTTGAAAACCTAAAGGTACTTAGATAAACTCGTACCTCAAACACATCTAAGTACCTAAGGTTTTCTAAAATACCAAGCTAAGACTTATTTATAAAAGTTTTTAAATGTAATTTCAATTTTGTTAGTATATTTTATGTATAAGTTGAAATTTCAATTAGAAACTCAATATAAATCCAAATAATATTTATAATTTATAGGTTTTATACAAAAATAAACTTATGCGTAGAAATATTTTACAATAAACAAGTACATTTAAATATTTTGTATATAAGTCTTAGCAGAAAATTTTTTAAAAACTTAGGACTTTTGAATTTTCCGCTTAGACTTATCAAAATATTTAACCGTACTTGCGGTTGTAAAATATTCGGAGCATAAGTTTATTTTTAGTTAAAAGCCATAATTTCAAATTTATTTGCTGTTATTGTGCTTTCTTATAATTTTCCTCATGTCGCCTATCATATAAAGCGAACCTGATATCAATAAGATATCATCTTCGCTGCAGTAGGAAAGTGCCTTTTCGTAAGCCTCTTCGTAACTATCCAAAGCTTCACATTTGGAGTTATATTTTTCTATGACATCTTTTAACTCTTTTGAATTTTCAGCTCTTGTATTGTTTGGGGTAACGGCTATTACTCTCTCCGCTAAAGGAACAATAGTTTTTACCATTACTTCAACTTCTTTATCTGCCAGTATACCCAGTATAAGTATCATCTTATTATAGTTAAAATAGCTGCACAAGTTTTTGCTCAGCATGGAAATTCCTTCTCTATTGTGTGCTCCATCTATTACAACTAGTGGTTTGCGGTGCATTACTTCAAGTCTTCCAATCCATTTCACATTAGAAAGTGCTTTTAATATAGTCTGCTTATCTATATTAAATCCATATCTAGACAATTCCTCTATAGCAAATAGGGCACAAGCACAATTTGTAAGCTGATGTCTACCTAAAAGGGATAACTCAATATGGTAATCTTCTTTTTTTGTATGTACCTTTATCTTTTGCACATATTCCTTACTGTTATTGTTGATTTTTTCCTGATCTTCAGGCTCTACACAATCACAAGGAACCTTTATAAGTGTGCTTCCTCTTTCACTACATACTTTTTCTATAGCTTCTTCTGCTTCTTTCTCTTCAGGATAAAGTATTACAGGTATACCAGGCTTAACTATTCCTGCCTTTTCATGAGCTATCTCAGCTAAGGTATCTCCTAGTATCTGCATATGATCATAACTTATAGAGGCAATTATGCTAAGCAATACTCCTCCATCTTCTTCTTTTGAAAATGGTGCCATAACATTTGTGGCATCAAGTCTTCCACCAAGTCCCACTTCAACTACAGCTATATCAACTTTCTTCTCATAGAAATAATAGAACATAGTACAGGTAATTATCTCAAATTCGGTAGGGTTTTCATACCCAAGTTCAATAACTTTTTTAACAACTTCTGCCACCTTGGTTACTACCCTACTCAAATCATCCCTAGGTATATTGACACCATTTATCTGAATTCTCTCTTCAAACACCTCTAAATAAGGTGAAGTATACATACCTACCTTAAATCCTGCTTCCATTAGTATTCTATTTATCATTGCCGTAATAGAACCTTTTCCATTGGTACCCGCTACATGTATTGTCTTTATTTTCTTCTGTGGGTTACCTAAAAGCTCTAACATCTTTTCTGTCCTATCAAGTCCATAGTTACTTCCAAATTTAGCAGTAGTTTCTATATATTCAACTGTTTCATCATAATTCATAGTAACACATCCCCACATTTTTTTATTTTATCCAACGACTGCGTCCCTAGATAAGTTCTTTTCCTAAAGGATAACGTATTCTAAGTGATAAAGGCACTAAAAATACTGTTAATAAGACTCTGATGGAGATAGAGGTATTCCTCTTAGCAAAACTCCACCTGAGTCTTAGAATCACTTGATATTCTGCAATCTTTCAATTACAGTATTCAACATTTCTCTGTACTTATCTCCTTTTTCCCTTTCTGCATTTACCACAGCTTCCGGTGCCTTGGAAACAAATTTTTCATTTGAAAGTTTGTTTTCTACTCTCTTTATTTCTCCCTCTAGCTTTTCCTTTTCCTTATTAAGTCTTTCAATTTCCTTATCCATATCTACCAGATCAAAAAGTGGAATAAATAATTCTGCTCCTCTAGTTACTGCCGATACTATATTTTTTGGTGCATCATTTTTATCTTTTAAAAATTCAACTTCACTAGCAGAAGCTAATTTTTTGAAATAATCTTCTCCATTTTGAAAAGCTTCATATGCATCTTTTTCAGCTACATGAACCATGATTTTTGCTTTTCTCGAAAATGGTACATTCATTTCTGTTCTAATATTTCTTATTTCTCTAATAGCCTCTATAATATATTCCATATCTTTTTCTGCCTTTAAATCCTTCAGGCTTTCATCATATTCCGGCCATTTCGATATAGTTATGGATTCATACTCTGTATAAAGGTGAGTGTATATTTCTTCAGTTATAAAAGGCATTACAGGATGTAATAGCTGCAAACTTGTAGATAATACATTGTTTAATACATTGTATGCTACACCTTTAGCTTTTTCATCCTCACCATACATAACAGGTTTAACAAGTTCTATATACCAATCACATAATTCTCCCCATATAAAATCATATAATTTCTGAGAAGCTATTCCAAGTTCAAATTTTTCTATGTTGTCTGTAACTTCTTTTACAAGAGTATTTAATTTGGACATTATCCATCTATCTGCACCACTGTAATCTTTGCAGTCTTTATACTTATTCATCAAATCTTCATCTATGTTCATAAGTACAAATCTTGAAGCATTCCATATCTTGTTTGCAAAATTTCTAGATGCTTCAACTCTTTCTGGATAATACCTTATGTCATTTCCTGGTGCATTTCCTGTAATAAGAGTAAATCTAAGAGCATCTGCTCCATATTGTTCTATTACCTCTATTGGGTCTACACCATTTCCAAGGGATTTTGACATTTTTCTTCCTTGAGAATCCCTTACAATACCGTGTATAAGTACATTTTCAAAAGGAATATCATCCATACAATAAAGACCTGCGAATATCATCCTTGCAACCCAGAAAAATATTATGTCGTATCCTGTAACAAGAGTATTGTTAGGGTAGAAGCATTTCAAATCCTCTGTCTTATCTGGCCATCCAAGTGTTGAGAAAGGCCATAGTGCAGAACTAAACCAGGTATCAAGTACATCTTTATCCTGCTCTAAGTTAGTTGAACCACACTTTGTACATTTCGTAGCTTCTCCATCTGTTACTATAACTTCGCCACAATCCTTACAGTACCAAACAGGAATTCTATGTCCCCACCAGAGCTGTCTTGAAATACACCAATCCTGAATGTTTTCCATCCAGTTGAAGTAAGTCTTTTCAAACCTTTCAGGTACAAATTTAACCTTTTTATCTCTTACAACCTTAATAGCAGGTTCTGCTAGTGATTTCATCTTTACAAACCACTGCTTTGAAAGCATAGGTTCGATAGTAGTACCACATCTGTCATGACATCCTACATTATGTGCATGTTCTTTGATTTTAACCAAATATCCCTGCTTATCTAAATCTTCTACTACTAACTTTCTAGCTTCATATCTATCAAGTCCATCATATTTTGTCCCAGGTAATTTTATAGTTCCATCTTCATTCATTATTATTATTTCAGGAAGGTTATGTCTCTTTCCTACATGATAGTCATTAGGGTCATGAGCTGGTGTTATTTTAACTGCTCCAGTACCAAACTCCATGTCTACATAGTCATCCTCAACTATAGGTATTTCCCTATTTATAATTGGAAGTATAGCTTTCTTTCCTACTAAATGCTTATATCTTTCATCCTTAGGATTAACTGCAATGGCTGTATCTCCAAACATTGTTTCAGGTCTTGTAGTTGCAATTTCAAGGTATTCATCGCTGCCTACAATCTTATATTTTATGTGCCAAAAATGTCCCTGCTGCTCTTCATACTCGATTTCCGCATCGGATATAGCTGTCTGGCACTTAGGACACCAGTTTATTATCCTGTTTCCCTGATATATAAGGCCATCATTATATAGTTTTACAAAGAACTTTTTTACTGCCTTATTGAGGCCTTCGTCCATAGTAAATCGCTCTCTTGTAAAATCTGTAGAACAACCAAGCTTCTTTACCTGATTTCTTATTCTTCCCCTGTATTTATTACTCCAATCCCAAGTCTTTTCAAGGAACTTTTCTCTTCCTATTTTCTTTTTTTCTATTCCCTTTTTTAGAAGTTCTTTTTCAACTTTTACCTCAGTTGCAATACTTGCATGATCTTCACCCGGAAGCCATAGTGTACTGTAGCCTTGCATTCTCTTTGTTCTTATTATTATGTCCTGTATAGTATCATCTAGCGCGTGTCCAAGGTGCAATTTTCCTGTAATATTTGGAGGTGGTATTACTATTGTATACGATTTTTTATTTTTATCTGCTTTGGGTGTAAAATATCCTTTTTCTTGCCAAAGATCATAAAGTCTGTCTTCAAATTCTTTTGGGTTATAAGTAGTTGCCATTTCTTTCTTTTGTGCCATCAAATCTCCTCCTAATTATTAGATATTCTAATATTAATACCAATTCAAGTATTTACATTCTTAAATCAAAAAAAGCCTTCATCCATAAAGGACGAAGACCCGCGTTACCACCTTTTTTCCTGTAAATACAGGCTCTTAAAAAATAACGATTAAGAAAACCGTCTTTACCTACTGTTATTTCAGCAAAGAAACTCCAAAGCTACCTTCAAGATAATCCATATAGAAAACCTCTCAACTAACAGATTTTCCTCTCTTTATACTCCATTATCTCTAATCCTCTTTTTCACAGTTAACAAATTCAAATTTATATAGTTCTATTATAACGTTATTTTTCAACCTGTCAAGAATTTTTATCCGATGGCTACCAGCCGTAATACCCCCATCTTCTTATAAAATGGGGGATAACGACTGCTACACCCCTGGATAACGATTTCTAGGTTTCAGATGGAGAAAAAAACTCCACCTGAAACCAAGAACTCTGTTTATAGTAAATCCCTATATACATCAATATTACATAACTAGTATTTTTTAAACATATTTCCTGGCGAATCATTCAATAATTTTACACACAATCTATATTTATAGTGTATCATAGAAAGGTATTCTTCTTCCGATAATACATCTTGAAAATCATCTTCATCTACAAGACCATATTTAGGATGAAATATAATAGCTCTATAATTTATGCCACCATTTCTTACTCCTATAAAAAATACAGCAATAAATTTTTCATTATCTGCATTTAACAAAGTTCCTGGAATATATGCTTCATCCATTTCATTATATGAAGCTCCATATAGATCTTCAAATTTCATACCTATGTCCCTATACACCTTTTCAAAATAAAATGGATCTTCTCCTATTTTCTTAAAATCAACCTTTCGAGCATAATCTTCTATATAATCTAAATATTCATTATTCAAAACATACACCACCTACCATTTATGCAGTAAAAAGACTAATTGTATTTTATTCCATTATATCAAAAGTTATGTGTAAGCAGAGTTTAAATTTAAAATTAATAGTTAAGAATTAATAGTTATAATTAATTTTCACTCATTTTTCACTATTAATTCTTAACTTAAATGTAATTTTCAATTACTAATAATCTATTGATGTGTATAAGTTTATTTTCACTTCGAAATGCTATAAGTTATTTAATAGCTTTTTCTGCAAAAGAGTTATTAACTATCTTATTAAAGTCTGGTCTTGAAGGTATTAAACTAGGTTTATAGTTTTGTATTATATCCTCAAGTCTGTTTAAATCCTGCTGTTTTATAACTGGCGTAGTCGCATAGGCATTTATAGCTCTATAATTTTTCACTACAGAAATCAAGATATCTTCATCTGTTCCAGGGAAAAATGATTTTATGGCCTCAGCCACTTCTTTGTCACTGTGTTTTTGAACCCATATTTGTCCTTGATGAATTGCATCAGTGAATTTTTGTATAGTCTGTGGATTCTTTTCCATATAGGATTTAGTTGAAAAATAACAGGTATATGGAAGCACACCAGCAGATTTACCTACTGAAGCAACTACGTATCCAGTTTTATCTTTTTCAAGCATACTAGCTGTTGGTTCAAAAAGTGCAACGTAATCCCCTGTTTTCGATTTAAAAGCTCCTCCTGTTGCAGTGTAGGCAATATTAGTCATCAAGTTAACGTCTTTTCCAGGTTGAATTCCATTTTTCTGCAATACATACTCCAGAGCCATTTCAGGAACTCCGCCAGGTCTTCCCCCAATTATACTTTTACCTTTTACAGATTTCCAATCAAAGTTTTTTTCCGCTTTTCTACCAACTAAAAAAGAACCATCTGTAGTTGTAAGTTGTGCAAAAAGTACAGGGTAATCCTTTCTCTTTTGGTTATATATATATATTGTCTGCTCCGGACCACAAAATCCAATATCACAACTTTTACTAAGTACCTGCTGCATAGTTTTATCTGCTACCATTACAAAAACACAAGTTTTTATCCATCTTTATTAACTAAAAATTTCATCAACCTGTTTAAGCAGTTTAAAATTAGTAAGATCATAGTGAAGTGGTGTTAAAGTAGCATAACCTTGTTTTATAAAATATCCATCTGTGTCAATAACAAGAGAATCACTCATCTTACCTTTTAATTGAAAAGTTTTCCCCTCATCTTTAGAATCCACCTCTATAAAATAACCAGTATATCCTCTTTCTCCAATTTTACACACTTTAATTCCTTTTTTTATCTTCATGGGCATATTTAAATTAAATACAACATCATCTTTTATATATTTATCTTCAAGCTTTTCCAGCACTTCTAAAACACATTTTGCTGCATCCTCATATTCTCCTTCAACTCCATCTTCAACTTCCATAGATGTAGCCAGTGAAGGTATTTTATTAATGGCAGCCTCAATAGCTGCAGAAACCGTACCGGAATACAACACATCCAATCCAATATTCAATCCATTATTTATTCCGGATAAAACCATATCTACATTTCCATCTACAATTTTATCTATTGCAATCTTTACACAATCTGCCGGTGTACCAGTGACGCTGTAGGCTTTCGATTTTATTCCTTCAAGCTTCACTTGTTTGACAAATAAAGGATCTCTTACTGTTATTGAATGACTGCTAGCACTTTTTTCAACATCTGGCGCAACAATTATCACTTCATGCTTTTTTTCTAATTCTTTAGCTAATGCATATATTCCCTTTGCATTAACTCCATCGTCGTTGGTCAATAATAATTTCATAAATTAGCCTCCACACTTATATAAATTGATCATTTAAAACTATTCTACTACAAATACAGAAAATTAAATGTAGAAATAAATAAAAAATCAACTTATATTTTTATAATCACAAACTTGATTATAAATCAGCTGGAAAAGCCCGGTAATTCAACTAGCCAAATACCTTGCAAAAATCATCCTCAACCTCAATAATATTTTTATAATTCTCCTTAATACCTATAAGTTTCTTTAAAAACATTATATTCTTTTCCGTTAACTCTAGCTCACTGTACCAGGGTTTTGATTTTCTACTGCTTTTTTCAAAAGAAGAGTAATGTAAATGAAGCAATAAGTGGCCAAAATATGAAAAGTCTGCAGAAGGTACATACCTCTCATTATTAATGAATCTTGCAAGTCCAAAGTCAATAAGATGCACATTATTTTCATGAAGAATCACATTGGGTACCCTTATATCTCTATGAACTATATTGTTGTCATGGAGATATTTTATTATATTTATAACCCTTTTCCCCACCTCATAAATCTCCGGTTGTGTAAATACATGATTATCTCCAAAAATCATCTCTTCTATCGTCTTTCCCGTTTTGTATTCCAAAATATAAGCATACATATCATCATTTATTATTGTATCAAATATTTTAGGAATTGATGGATGTTCAATAGATGAAAGTATTTCTTTCTCAAAAATAATTTTGCTGCCATTCTTTTTAATAGCCTTAGGCTTAACCTCTTTTAGTACATATTCCTTGCCATCTAAATTAACTAAATAACATATACCAAACCGTCCTTCACCTATTAGTCTTATAACTTTATATTCATTAATAAAACAGCCTACTGGATATACCTTTCTCTTAAAAAACGATATCATGACCATGAACTTTTATATCTTCTATGATGTCTCTGATTTGAATAATGCCGTCTATCGGAATAATGATTTTGATGTGAACTGTGAGAATACTTGTTATTATACTTCCTGCCTGAATTGGAAAGTGAACCAAATATTCTCAATATACGGTTTAAAAATCCTTCTCTTTTATAATAGTTACTACCTCGATGCCTATCTCCATATCTATTTTTTTCTGATGATCTTGAGAAAAAACTCATTAAAGCACCTCTTTTCAATAATTTTTTAATATGATTAAGTAATTATCAGTTGATAATATACTTTTATTTTATGATATATTATTAATCTATTATTGTCAATATATAAAGTGTGATTTTCTACTATGATTTATATTATCAACTGATAGTATAAATCATATATATTTACACATTTATTCCATAATCACACACATATTATTGCAACTTACTAATAAGTAATAAATAATTGACACATATATCATTAAATGATATAGTATACTAAATGATATGTCATTTAATGATATACAGGAGGTAAAAATGGCTAGAAACAATTCTTTAGAAATGGGTGAACTTACAGACACCTACTATTATATTTTGCTATCTTTAATAAAACCTAAACATGGCTATTTGATTATGAAATCCGTTGAAAAAATGTCAGAAGGCAAGTTTTCAATAGGTCCTGCATCTTTGTATACAAGTATAAAAAAACTTCTTGATGCAAAACTCATAGAACTTACAGAGGAATCAGATCAAAAAAAGGTTTACATTGCTACAGATAAAGGTATTCAATTTCTGAAAAAGGAAGTTGAAAGGAAACGTAATATGGTTCAAATTGCAGAAGAAATATTTAATAACGAGGAGATGTTATAGTATATGTCCAACACAAAATATGTCATGAGCAAAGGAGTAGCTTTTGGAGAAGAGGAAGAAATGGAAATGCTCTCTGATTATGCAAGCAAAGGCTGGGTTTTATATAAATTTAGCTTTATGGGATACAAACTTAAAAAATCTAAACCTGAAAAACTGCAATATTCTCTAGATTATAGATATAATGCAGATAAAGAATACTTTTCGTACTTTAAAGAAGCAGGATGGAATCATATATGTTCTGCATCAAATTCAATGCATATATTCAGTGCCCCTGAAGACACAAAACCAATTTATACAGACAGCGATACTAAATCAGAAAAATATATAAACCAGTATAAATTAGCTAAAAAAATCGCAATGCCATCACTTTTATGCCTTATTGTATGCTCTATTTTATTTACTATTTTAGCATCACTTGCTAAATATGATTATATACCTCATATATATATAAAAATTGGATGTATTATTTTAATACCTACATTAATAATAACATTAATAATAACTATTATAACAGGACTACCTTGTATATCTTATTACACTACATTAAATAGAATTAAGGATGGTTATCCAACTCATGTAAAGCATAAAGCATTAAAAAAATTATTAGATACATTAGCAGCAATTTCACCTATATTAATAATATCTCTGTTCCTTTTAAGTATATTTAACATTATAATTATAAGCAAAGCAGCGTTTTTGTTAATTTGTCTAATTGCTTTCATAACTTGTCTATTAAGTATGTTCATAAAATAAGCTAAATAAAAGGTGACCAATTATGAATTGAACACCTTTTATTTTATCCTAACTTTAAATATAAAACTCATCAGCTTATAACAACCTTTTTCTTTTCTTCTCTAATAACAATAATTCTCTGCAGTGCAATAAATATAAATAACAACATTCCTACTGCAATCTTTGTCCACCAAGAATTAAGATTTCCCTGAAACATTATAAGGCTTTGAATTATACCCATAGTTAAAACACCGAATACAGGTCCTATAGGATATCCTGATCCCCCTGTTAGTAATATTCCTCCTATTACACAAGCTGCAATGGCATCCATCTCCGTTCCCAAACAATGTAAGCCATAACCAGATAGTGTATATAAAGTAAATAACAGCCCAGCTAAAGAAGAGCAAAAACCAGATACAGTATAAACAAGAATTTTAACTTTTCCAGTATTTAGGCCCATAAGCATAGCTGAATTTTCATTTCCACCAATTGCATATACGGTTCTACCAAACCTTGTATACTTTAATACAAATATAGCAACTGCAGCTACTATCAAACTAACAATTACATTAATGGATATAGCTACACCTGGACCAATGGGTATTCTAAAACCTGAAATAGCAGTAAATACCGGATTTTTAATACTTATAGTATCTATACTTATAACATAACTTGATCCTCGTGCAAAGAACATACCTGCTAATGTTACAATCCATGGGTGAAGATCAAATTTCTCTACTAATATCCCCTGAACTGTTCCAAATACAATTCCTACAATTAAGACAAAAATCATAACCCAAAATGGATTAACTCCATTTTGCAATAGGCTTGCAGTAATCATACTTATAAAAGCTATCATAGAACCTACAGAAAGATCTATTCCACCTGTAATAATAACAAAAGTCTGGCCAATAGCTAAAACTATTAAATAAGCATTATCTATAAAAAGGTTTGCTAATACTTGTCCTGAAAAAAATCCACTAAACATAACAGATCCAATTAAAAATAATACTATAAACAAACCAATTGTAGCGTAAATCGAAATAAATGATGAATTCAATTTTAAAATTTTCTTCTTATTAGTTAACCCTTTTATCATACACGAGCCACCTCTTTTTTAGGTTTACTTTTAGTTGTATTATTTTTTGATTTTTTTCTTACTAGCATTTTTCTAAATGCCTCAGATTGTATAATACAAACTATTATAACTACTATAGCTTTAACTACAAGAGTAATTTCTGGAGCCACTCCCATACTATAAATGGTTGTTGTTAATGCTTGTATAAATATTGCTCCTACTACTGTTCCTCCTAAATAAAATCTACCACCTGCCATGGAAGTTCCTCCAATAACAGTAGCTAATATAGCATCTAATTCCATCCACAATCCTACATTGTTTGCATCTGCACTCTTTATGTTAGAGCATAAAATAATGCCTGCAATACCTGCTAGAATACCCGATATAATATACAGTGAAAAAATAACTTTTCGTGCCCTTATGCCACAGTATTTGCTGGCACTGCTATTTACTCCTATAGATTCAACAAATAAACCCAATGCTGTTTTTCTAATAAGTAAATAAATTGCAAAAACAATTACAGCAGCAATAATTATTGCCACAGGTAAGAAAATATATCCTGTTCCTATAAAAATAAATGACTTATTAGTAAATGTTAGTATTTGACCGCCTGTAATAAGTTGGGCTATACCTCTTCCAACTATGTATAGAATAAGTGTAGCAACCATAGGTTGAATTTCAATATAAGCTACCAAGAAACCGTTCCATATTCCACAAAGTACACCTACTATTGCTCCTGATAATACTGCCGCTGGAACAGAACCACCTCCAACTATAACTGTTGCCGAAACCGAAGCACTTATAGCAATTATAGATCCAACAGAAATATCTATTCCCTGGGTGGCAATAACTATTGTCATACCTAACGATATTAATATAAGTGGCGCTGAATGATTAAGTATATCTATTACATTTCCAAATAAGTGTCCATCCCTAATTGTTATATTAAGGAAACCTGGTCTTACTAAAAAATTTAATAAAAGCAGCGCAATTAATGCTGCTACCGGCCAAAATATCTGCATATGATAAAATTTCATAAATATATTGGAAGTTTTAGTATTATGCACTAATATTGCCTCCTTCCGCAATAGTCCTAAGTATATTAGATTCTTGTACCTCTTCTCCCGCTAACTCCCCTATAATTTTTCTATCTCTAAGTACGAGCACCCTATCGCAGCAACTTTCTATTTCTGAAAGTTCGGAAGATATAAATATAATTGACATGCCTTTTTTTGCTAGTTTTATAATTAATTTTTTTATTTCATCCTTGGCACCTACGTCAATACCTCTTGTAGGCTCGTCCAAGATTAAAATCTGAGGGTCTGTAGCAAGCCATCTTGCCAGTATAACCTTTTGTTGATTTCCACCACTCAAATTGTCAATTCTCTGTTCTATACTAGGAGTTTTAATATTTAGGAGTTTAACATACTTTTCAGCAATTTCCTGCTGCTTTTTCATTGGAATGTATTTAAATATTCCTTTAATGGATTGAAGAGCCAAAATTATATTTTCTCTTATAGTTAGTTCTCCAACTATACCAGCTGCTTTTCTATCTTCAGGACAAAGTCCTAAACCTTCCTGAATAGCTTTTTGAGGATAAATATATGAATATTCCTTACCATCAATGATCAATGTTCCATGATCTGATTTATCTATACCAAACAACAATTTAGCACATTCAGTTCTTCCAGAACCTAAAAGTCCTGCTAGTCCAAGTACTTCGCCCTTTTTTATATTCATACTAAAAGAATCTATAGTTCCTTTTCTGCCAAATTGTTTAGTTTCTATCAAATTTTTATCTCCCTTACTGTAATAGTCACGAGATAATTGTTTATTTTCTTTTACCATTTCTTCATATTTTTTTCCTATCATCTTCGAGATTAGATCCATTTGAGGTAAATCTTTTACAGCATAAGTTCCAACCAATTCTCCATTTCTAAGTATTGTTATCCTATCTGAAGTTTCATAAACCTGATCTATGAAGTGAGTTACAAACACAATTGACATGCCTTCGGATTTTAACTTTCTCATAATACTAAATAACTGTTTAACTTCATTACTATCCAAACTAGACGTTGGTTCATCAAGAATCAATATTCCACTTGATATATCTACAGCTCTTGCTATAGCCACCATTTGCTGAATTGCAACAGAATAGCTAGATAATAATTTTTTTACATCTATTTTCAAATTTAATCTTTCTTCCAATAATTTTGATGCATTTTCATTCATGGTATTCCAATCAATAAATCCTCTTTTCATTGGTTCCCTTCCAATATAAATATTCTCAGCTACAGTAATGTTTGGACATAAATTGACTTCTTGATAAACAGTGCTTATCCCATTTTCCTGAGCATCATGGGTTGATTTAATAATAATTTTTTTTCCATTTAAAGTTATGATTCCTTCATCTATTTCGTAGACCCCTGTAAGCACTTTAATTAGAGTTGACTTTCCAGCCCCATTTTCCCCCATAAGAGCATGTATCTCACCTTTTTTAAGTTGAAAATCTACATTTGAAAGAGCTTTAACCCCGGGAAAAGATTTGCATATGCCTTCCATGTTAAGAACAATATCGCTTTCATCCATTAAATTCACCCCCATTTATCAAAATTTCATAATGTATGAATGTGGAATATCCAATTCATACATTATGATTTACAATTCTAATATTTTCTGTTAGGTAATTCTTTTTTAGCTTGATCTTGAGTAAATACACCCTCTTTAGTGTGTACAATTTTATCTTTAAGTTTGCCACTTAGTACTTGTTTTGAAGTTTCTAGCAATTGAGGTCCTAAAAGAGGATTACACTCAACTATACCATTTGATTTTCCATCAGCCATTAGCTTGAACATATCTTTAATACCATCAACAGAAACTATAAAAATATCTTTTCCTGGTTTTTTACCATATTCCTCTATAGCTTGTATAGCTCCAACTGCCATATCATCATTGTGAGACCACAAAACATTAATTTTATTTCCATCAGATTTCAAAAATGCTTCCATAACTTCCTTACCTTTTGCACGAGTAAAATCACCTGTTTGTGATTTTATGATTTTATAGTTTGGACAATCTTTTATAGTTTCATTGAAACCTTTTTGACGTCCTATCATAGCTGTTGATCCAACAGTACCTTGAAGCTCTGCTATGTTAAGCTTTGCATCTTTTCCAAATTTATCAATTACAATTTTAGCTGCTCTCTTACCTTCTTCTTCCATATCTGATCCAAGAAAAGCTGTAACAAGAGAATTATCTGCTACTTTTACATTTCTATCTACTATAACAACTGGTATCTTGGCATTTTTTGCCTCTCTCAATACTGTATCCCAACCAGTTTCTACTACAGGGTCCAATGCGATTATATCAACCTTTTCAGCTATAAAGGATCTTATTGCCTTTATTTGATTCTCCTGTTTTTGCTGGCCATCAGAAAATTTTAGTTCAAAATTTGGATCTAATTTAGGAATTTCCTTAATGGAAGTAGTTTCTGCTGTTCTCCAACCACTTTCAGCTCCAACCTGTGCAAAACCAATTACCTTTTTCTTACTTGATGAATTTGAGGAGCTTGTCTGCTGACTTGCGCCGCCGCATCCTGCAAATATACCAATTGTTAAAACTGCTGTTGCTGCTAAAGCAGCAATCTTTTTAAATTTCATATTTCTTTCCCCCCATTATATTTATTTTTATTTCAGAAAATCCAGGATATATAAAAACATCCAAACCATATATGTAAAGATTTGATTTTTTATATAATTAGGACTATTTCTTTGTATATTTCTCCTGCATTTTTGAAATCAACCAATTAATGTTTTGAAAGCGATTTCTTAAATATAATAATAATATTTATTGGTACAAATGTCAATTACTTTCATATATTATTATTTATTACCTTAATTCAATATTATGCTAATACAATTATTTCAATAAAATACATATATTTTTATTGAAACAAAAAATGTTTAAAAAATAATTACATAAGTGATATTTATTGGTATAAATATTGGATCATTTCACCCCTACTGGTGCTAATTTGTCCTATTCAAAATATACAATTGGATTTGGTTGGGTATTAATTATCCACAAGAGTTGTAAAAGATGATATGATAAGAGAAGACAACCCGCCATGCATGGGTTAAATTATAGAACCATCATGCTTCACGGCTTGTCTTCTCTTAATTTGAATACATAAGATTATTCTTTGAAATAAGGATATTAAAGCAATGATTGTGCTTATATATGTTAAAAACAGGACGGGAAAAATACATCTACCTTTTAAATATTCATTCATGGAAAGTACAATAAAAGGCATTATATAAAATGAAATAGCAGCTGCTCTTCCCATAAAATCAAATACAAAAGTTTTATTCTTCTCTGACTTATATTTATTCATGATTTTAGAAGTTACAAAGAAATCAATAATCTTTGCTATTATTACAATTAAAAACCACCAGGCAATAAGTTTATATTTTATCAGTATTCCTGTAGCACACAATATAAACAAAAAGTCTGCTAAAACATCAAGAAAACTTCCAAAGCTTGAAACTGATTTAAAATACCTGGCAATTTTTCCATCTATAAAGTCAGTTACATATATTGCAAAAAAAATCATTACTAGATAAGTAAATAACTCATCATTTCCATCTAAAGCAAGCTTTCTGTTTAAAAATAAAGTAAATATTCCTGTTAAAACTACCCTTAACAAAGTAATGAAGTTAGGAACTGCATACCTTAAATATTTTTTCATTATCTCTACTCTCCAGTTAAATTCTTTATTGCATCTGCTGCCTTAGTTGTTTGCCCTTTTAAAAGTTTTATACCTTCAACTTTGTCTGCTCCCTTTGCTAATTGTACTAAGGGATCTATTTCTTTTGTTACCTTATTATCGCCACCAGTTGAAAATATCATCACTCTTTTATTTGAAAAATCTTTAATTGCCTTCATATAGGATTCCAGCACCGTTGAATACTTTCCGACATAAATAGGAGTTCCAAAAACAAGTACGTCGTATTTAGAAATGTCATAGTTTAATTCTTGAGATGGGTAATTAATTGTAACTTCATAGCCTGATTTTTGCAAAGTTTCTGCTATACTACTTGCCATAGTTGATGTTAACTTAGTTCTTGATGGCTGATAAATAACCAGTGCTTTTTTACTACTGCTGCTTAAAAGTAATTTTCTCTCATCACTCTTATGAACTATTGAATTAGCATTTACTACCCACTTAAAAAATAGAATGGTTCCCACTATAATAACAACTAACAAAATTAATACAACCTGCAGTACTCTTTTCATTGTAATCCCTCCATTTAACATAATTTATCTGATGACCAATTCTTGAAACAGCTGCTTGAGATTTGACAAAATTTTAGCTTTAGTGTCTTCTTTACTAACCATAAGTCTCCGCTTGTTAATCCACAGGGAAATTTCGCCGTGTAAGTAAGCAAAAAATACATCACTTACAAAGCTTGCCCTTTCTTCTAACAACTTGCCCCTAGCTGCTTCTAAAATATTTTTATCAAATTCTTTTCTTGCACTTGCCACTATGTTCATTACTTCACTGGGAGGCTCTCCATCTATGGATTCCATCCGAAGAAGTTTGTACAATCCAATATGATCTAATGAAAAATCAATAAAATTAGATAGGAGCACATAATAATCTTTTTCTGGATCATCTTTAAAAGTTAAATTATCTCTTGAATAATTTATCATCTTGATCAATACTTGTCCCAAGGCTTCCCAAAGTATTTCGCTTAAACTGCCAAAATAGTTATATAAATTTGTATGAGCACATCCTACCTTTTTAGCTATATCTCTCAATGTAACATTTTTAATTCCTTCATTTTCATCTACTAACTGCAAAGTTTTTTCTAAAATAATCTCTTTAGTTATTTGACTTTTATCAGTCTTCATTCTAATTCACCGTCCTTATTACCAATGGTAATTACCATTGGTAATATAATAGCATCATAAAATTTGTATGTCAACATTTTTTCATTCTATTGCCTCTAACTCTAAAGTATGAATTAACGAAAATCCAAAAATTATTACATAACATAAGCAATAATCTTTCCCTTATGGATAATCTTAATATATAAATTATCCATAAAGGTTTTAATTATAACATACTGTTGGTTTACTTCTTCTCATTATTTCTTTAATTATCAGCTATTTTTTTACAAACTATCTTAGAATTTTTACCAACATCTACTTTATTTCTATATTCCACTATCTCGATATCACAATTAGCTCCTATAGTAACATTATTTCCTCTTACTACTTTTGCACATGTATTTTCAAGATAAATATCATCTCCTTCAATTGTGCCTGTTACAAGTCTTGCAGAATTTGAAAAAAGATTTATCATCTTCATGAAAAAATGACCTTCTCCCAATTTAACACTTATATTTTCGCCACCTATATCTTTTACTGTACATTTTCCATACATCTCTATATCTATATTCCCTGCATTTAATAATCCGTCTATATTAAAGCCTCCTCTTGCATTAAAATTTTCTGCTTCACAATCTCCACTTATGGATGCTGAACCTGATATTGATATTTCTTCCGTATGCAAATTACTATCCATACGGGAAGATCCACTTATTTTAACTTTTTTTGCAGTAACACTGCCTACTATATGAGAAGATCCACTTACGGTTATTTCTTCACAATCAAGATTTCCACATATTTTAGTACTGCCGCTGATTTTAGTTATTTTACTTTTTAAATTTCCGCTCACATTAGAAGATCCTGATACTTTATAAGAGCTGCACTCTATATCTCCATTCATTTTAGCAGTTCCACTTATTTTAACTTCGTCATACTTTCCACCTCTAATTATTCCAGCCCCAGAAATTTTTACATCTTGTAAATTCTCTTCCATTTTAAAACTCTCCTTTATTTTATAATGTTAGTTTTGATTTTAATTGCTCAACACATTCCCCTGCATTTATCTTTAATACAAGCATGGCTTCAGTTTCAACATACACTTCATTTGGTATCAGCATTAAAAAACATACAGCAACTCCAAGCTTTCTTATAAGTACTACATCACAATATCTTCCATAAAATTTCTCATAGTTTTTTTCCAGAGTATCAAGTACTAATTTAGCTTCCCCCAAACTCACCTTTCCAGATTTTAAAAACCTATCTACTATAGTCATAAACAGCAGTTCATTAAAATTGAATTCACTGCTTTCTTTATGAACATCTTTATATAATGTGAAAGTAGGTTGTGAAACAATATTATGTGATGATATGTCACTTTCTTTTAAAATAACTTTCGAAAGATTTGGCGAAAATATGCTTGCAAGTTCATCTAAAGATACATCATCTTTAAAATTCTTGATCTTTTCTACTCTATCCAGTATTTCTTTCCTTGGAAAAAACGTCTCCTGGCCTGTAAAGCTGGACCTTTTTATAAACCATTCTTCGGGTATTAATTTTTTTCTTTTCCATCTATACAATTGGCCATAGGAAATACCTGTTACTTTAAGCAATTCTTTTTTAGAAATTAGATTTTCCTCTTCCATATTTTCATTCCTCTCAATAATTTCTTTTTCAGAAACAGTGTAACATAACATTGTTACGTTAGCAATAGTTATTTTACTTGAAATAAAAAATTCACCTTAAAGCAATAACTGCTAAAGGCGAATTTAAATAAGACTCCATTAAAATCCTATGTATTATTCTTTTTAAAAACAATATCTTATTACATAGCCATTCCACCATCTACATTGATTACCTGCCCTGTAATATACTGGCACATATTTGAAACAAGAAATAAAACTGCATTTGCCACATTTTCTGCTTTTCCGTAAGCTTTCATTGGAATTTTAGACAGCATCTCTTCAGTTACTTTATCAGAAAGTACAGATGTCATATCTGTTGAAATATATCCTGGAGCAACGGCATTTACAACTATACCACGACCTGCCAGTTCCCTTGCAGTTGCCTTTGTAAACCCAATAACTCCTGCTTTTGAAGCAGCGTAATTTGCCTGACCAACATTTCCTATTATGCCTACAACACTTGCTATATTTACTATGCTTCCTGATCTTTGCCTTAACATCTGCTTTGATACAAGCTTAGTACAGTTAAATGTCCCGGTAAGATTTGTATTTATTACTTTATCCCAATTTTCTTTTTTCATGGTCATCACTATGCCATCACTTGTAACACCTGCATTATTTATCAATATGTCTATCTTTTTAAATTTTGCAATTATAGATTTTACAACTTCTTTTGTCGATTCTTCTGAACTCACATCATGCTTTAATCCCAGGGCTTCAACACCATAAGCTGATGATATTTCATCTGCTGCTTTTTTTGCTCTTTCTTCATTAGTTCCCGTTACTACTATTTTTACTTTTTCTGCTGCCAATTTCTCTGCAATAGCTCTTCCAAGCCTTCGAATGCCTCCAGTTATTAAAGCTACTTTATCCGTTAAACCTAAATCCATCATGTTCATCCTCCTATTTGCAATAATGTCCACCCTGCCTCTCCCTTTAGATGTGAGATAACAGCTTATATGCCACTAGATAATTTTTTAATAAAATACTAGTGGTAATTATATCATATTTTATGTATCAAACAAATTCAAAATTTACCAGTTTATTTCCAGCCCCACTCCTACTTCCTTTATAGGTAAATATTTATGTATTTCTGCTTTAACAGCAAAGGAGGTACAATGACAGGGATACAACTCTTTCACATCATTTTTTCTTAGATATTCAATAGTTTTTCTAACCCCAGAGTTAACTTGAAACAAATGAAATCCACCTATAATTCCAAGTACCCTGTTGTCACTGCAAACTTTTTTTGCGTATTCCACTATATTGCATATGCCGCTGTGAGAACATCCTGTTATAACATAAATACCCTTTTCACTTTTATACACAAGTGCCGTATCATCCATTACATAATCATCAAGCAAAGCTTTTCCAGCAGCCTGCTTACCAATAGGTTTTTTATTTTCAAAGTCATTCGTTCTTGGTATCTCCCCTAAAAAGGTTATATGTTTGCTAATCTTTTTAGGTTCTTTGGAAAGAATCAGATTACATTTTTCTTTTAGCTCTTCTTCTAAAATAGGAGAACAAATTTTTAAATCTCCTTCTATTTTTTTCTTAAATGCATCGGGGTGGGCAAGTATTGAAATTTCATTTTTGCAGTTTTTTTCAAAGTAATATTTAAGTCCTCCTGTGTGGTCATTATGTCCATGTGAAATAGCAATTATATTTATGTTTTTTAAATCCACCCCTAATGCAGCTGAATTTTTCAAGAATATATCAGAATAACCTGTGTCAAATAGAATCTTAGTGTCTTCATCTTCAATATAATATGAAACAGCAGGTTCTCCAAAATAATATCTATCTATATAGGTGTTGTTATCTACTAAAACTTTTAGCTTCATTCTTTCATCTCCCAAAAATAATTTTCACTGTCTTCATTATATTTTATAAAACCATTCTTTTGCAAAACTTTTTGGGATGCAGTACGAATCAGATAACCTCCAAAATTTTTCAGAATTAAAAAATTGCCTTCAGCTTTCTGCCAAAGACGATTTTAATTATTTCATTTTTGATAAGATTTTTTGTATGGTTTTAGGAGATAGATAGTATGTTTCAGAAAGGTAGTCTATAGATGCTCCCTTTCTGTATTTGCTGTAGATTTCAAGGTTTCTGTAAAATAATATATTTCTGCTGCCATTTTTCTCTCCCCAGGTTTTTCTGTTGCATTGTTTTCTCGGTATATAGATATATTCGCCGTCAATATAATCCTGAATTTGAGATACAAGTTCTGATGGTAATACATCTGCTGCTTTTTTATAGCCCAATTCCGTGCTCCTCCTAATATATATTTTTAGGATTGTGCATAGGCTAATACATCACTTATATAAATAATTTTCTGCAAGTGTACATGTCATGTTGAGGTTCAACACATACAATTGGTCAACAATTGGATGCAGGGGTATAATTTAAATACATCTCATGTTGAGGTTCAACTTTCATACTGATAATTCGCCAGTTGTTTTTGTCTTTCTATTTAAATACATCTCATGTTGAGGTTCAACACAAGAAATACATCTGCAGCATGTTGTAAATCAACTCATTTAAATACATCTCATGTTGAGGTTCAACAATTTGTTGCAAGAACAAAATAATCAGACTTGGCAAAATTTAAATACATCTCATGTTGAGGTTCAACGCCCATTAAGTGATTCAGCTAACTATATGCCAAATAATTTAAATACATCTCATGTTGAGGTTCAACACGAGCTTCTATAAAAGGAAGTGAGATACTAATGTTATTTAAATACATCTCATGTTGAGGTTCAACCATTAGAAAAAGGGAATAGAAGTGTTTTAGATTATGATTTAAATACATCTCATGTTGAGGTTCAACTTTCAAAAAGCAATAGATGATGGATATACAAATTTATTTAAATACATCTCATGTTGAGGTTCAACGCGTAACTAATAATTCTACTGCGGTTACAGGATCAAATTTAAATACATCTCATGTTGAGGTTCAACTTTATATACTTACAACTAAATAAATTACAATAATTTAATTTAAATACATCTCATGTTGAGGTTCAACCACAGTAAAATAGCCATTCCTTATTCTCATTATAACCCTAAAGCCCTTAACAATAAAGGCATCCGCTGAAAATTTTCCAACCGTTTTTGAATTTTCATAAACTTATAAAAAAAGTGCCTCAATCCATTACATATCAATGCATTGAAGCACTTCAAAGCTTCAAAGAGGTTGGAAAAATCAAAGTATTAAATTTTCAGTATTATTTTCATTTATCCCTAAAGTATCCTCCTCAAAACAGCTGTCATTCATAAGCTTTATTATTGTGACAAAATCCTTATCCTTTATAATCTTATTTAATTCACTCTTCAACTTTATCATTTTAGAAGTCGTTATAGCGCCTCTAAAAACAGAATTCTGATGGTGGTGGAAATATTTTTTGCATACTTTAAATACCTTATTTACCCTTTTCTCATTTACATCATAAAACACAAAAGCATAGTTGAAATTAAAATTTTTCCCCATAAAGCTCCTCCAATTATCACATCATATTTTTCAGGCTGAAAGGCTTAAATTCTTCACCTTCCACCACATACTTTATAAGCTTATATCCATCCAACCTTATAGCTGTCTTATAACTTATCTTCCTTTTAAGCTTTTTATGGTCAAAAACACTTTCAAATCTCTGTTCAATTGCCTGTACAAATATTTTCTTCCCTTCTTCATTCAAAAGGCAGTAATTGTATTTTTTATCAAAATGCTTGTTTACTTGAATTTGCTTTGTGTTTACCAACTCAAAAATTGTTCTATACACTATTACTGGTTTAAAAACTTCGGATAAATCCAAACTTAGTGAAAATCTTCCTTCAGATGGTTCATGCAGATAACTTATAGTCTGGTTTAAATGGGTATTATAAATTTGAGATACAGTTTTGGAATATAAAATTGAATTACCAAAGGATATAAGTGCATTTATAGGATTATCGGGAGGCCTTTTCACTCTTTTATTCATTATAAAATCTTCTGGTAAAATGTACTTGAAGTTTTCATAAAATCTCTGCCATATCTCCCCTTCAACTCTCAATATCTGCTTTATACCTAAATTACCATCCTCCAAATATTCTGGAACTTTTTCTTTTATCCAGTTAATTGTAGGCTCAACCTCTTTTTTATCATGTCTGTAATAATGATATAGTATCTGGCATATGTTTTCTCCTATACCCCTTACAAAGGACTTTGCTATATAATTTCTATTATTTAAAAAAGCTTCTACTTGCTTTATAGTAACCTTGCCACTTACAAGACTTTCTTTAGGATAAAAACTTCCACTGTAGTATCCATAGTAATTAAAAAAATGAATGACTATACCTGCCTTTGCAGCAAAATCAAGAAATTTGCTGTTTACTGTAATTTCATTCATGCAGTATATTTCTCTTGTAGATTCTATTGGAAGATAAAAATTACCTTTTTCATTATGAAATACAATAGAATTGTCTTTTCGCTTGAGTTCTCCCATACTCATCAAATATTTAGTTCCGCTGGCCATTAAATTTCACCTTCTTCTTAAATATAACAATATTCATAGTAAGCACATTTTTTGCATCCTTTCATTTTGCCAACTTTAGGAGGCATGTCCTTTTCAAGTAATTTTTCCATTTCAAGATTCAGCTCTTTTAATTTCATCTCATTTTCTTCTGTAAGGCTTACATATATTACTTTTTTCTCCTGCTTGTTTTTCTCCTGAAATTCAATTTTCCCGTCTCTATAAATTCCCTTGTTTTTTAATATACTGAGATAAAATAACACCTGCCATTTTACTGCTTCTACATCTGCATCGGATTTTTTTATCTCTACTAAATAATCCTTTGTAATCTTATCTATCTTTATATTGTCTATAGATATTTCTGCATTTTTATTTCCTTCTGCCTTCAATTCATGAATTACTTTTCCAATCTTTACATCTTCATTTGTATATTCCATGTTGATTCTGTTGGCATGCAGCCAAAATTGTCTTTTGCAATGAAAATAATAATTTATAAGCGTACCGTTTATTTTCATAGAAATGCACCTTTCATCATTATGACATATGTCTTAAAACTTAGCTTTCTCCAGGAAATAAATTGTCTATTTTTACTCCAACTTCATAATCATATTCAAAATTTAAAATATCATAATAATTCTTTACAAATTCGTCTCTAATTAAATGACCTGATTTTTCTTCTCCTAAATATGCTGGTAAAGATACTGTATTTTCGTACTTAAAATCTTTCTTATCATAATCATCTTGCAAAATAAAATCTTTTTTAGGAAATTCAATATCCCTTAAATTATAAATATCTTCACTTTGTTCTATTCCATAAAGCTCCTTCATAATACTATCAAACTTTCCATACCCTTCTACAAATTTGCTCTGAAGTTCATCTATAATCACTTTATCATTAAATAATTTATCATATACCTTGTTAAGCCATTCTGTATATTTTCCTAAAGGAAATAATCCTTCTTCAACAGCATCAAATGTTAGTTCTAACATTCTTATATAATAAGGTTTTATATCTGTATCTCTATATATAAATATTTCACCTAATCTGTCTTCTTTCTTCTTTCTATTTACTCTTCCAAATCTTTGAATTAATGAATCTATAGGTGCATTGTCTGTAAACATAACATCAAAATCTATATCAAGAGATATTTCAACAACTTGAGTGGCTACTAAAATGAAATGTTCTTTGTTTTTTAACTTATTATATATTTCATTTTCCTTTTTAACTCTGTCCTTTTTCTTAAATTGAGAATTATAAAGAATTATATTTTCAACGCCTTTATTTTTAAGTACTTTAAAAGTTTCTACAGATCTTTTTATATTATTTCTAACTATTAAGATATTTTTTTTTTCATTAAATTTACTTATAATGTTATCAAAATCATTATCCAGTGAATTCTCAACCTTGTATATATAATTTGCTTTTTTATTAAATAAACTGCTTTCACTAATAACTGACATATTATTTATGCCTAAAAGTTTCTTTATCTGATTAGGTATAGATGCACTCATAAGACAAACTGACACCTTATAATGCTCACATATCTCTAGAAATCTTTTTATAAAACCAATAAGCTTAAAATCATAGGAATGAACCTCGTCTATAATAATTACAGACCTTAAAAAATTTAATGTGGCAATATTATATCTACCTATATTTAAAAAGTATTTAAGCAAACTATCTATGGTAGAAACTGTGGCTCCTTTATTAAAGGTAGCACTAAACAAAATGTCACTTTCGAACTTATCATCAACTTTTCCGTTTTCTACCTCATATTTTTTCTCAAGATAAATTTTAGAAGAACTGTGTATAAGTCCAGTATTCTCTCCAAATACGTCTCTAGTTCTTTCATATAGCTTATTGGAGGTAGTTTGAGTAGGAAGGGTATATATTATTTTACTGAATTTATTTTTCAAATTATTTACTGCCCACAATAAAGAACCTTCTGTTTTTCCTTCTCCTGTAGGAATTTCTACAAGGACACTGCCCTTATAATTTGAAAGTTTCTCTTGAAAGTGTTTTGGATTAAATACATCGATTTGAATTGACTTTGCAAATTTACTACAAAGTTCATTTTTGCTAATTAAATAATCAAAATTTATTTTTGTCATACTTCCATTAAATTTTGCAGAAGCTATCCAGTCAGATAAGTTGACAATGCCAAGTACATAGGAATATAGTAATCTTAAGCTTTTATATTTTTCTTTATTTTCTATATATTTAACATCCTCATAAATATATCTAATTTTCTTTCCAAGTTCATTTAAATCCAGTTCTTCATATTTTAATTTATAATTACAGGCTGCATCCATATACTTTTCATAAGCTTCCTTATATTTGTAAAAAAAGATCTCTGCATAAGGCAGGAACTTAAAATTGAACTTCTTATCATTAGCTGCTGCTTTAAAGGAACTATTTTCTTTAAACACAGAATGATGGGTAAGAATACTCAGCATTAACATATTTACACCAAATTCTTCACTAAACTCAAAATCTTGAACTTTACTAAATAAACTTGAAGAGTAAAGAGAATGACAGCTTTTACTATCATTCTCTATGGTTGCTTTAAACTCTTCAGTAGCTTTGCCTATATCATGAAAATAAGAACAGAAAAATATTAAATCCTTAATTTTACTTTTACTCCAGCTAACTTCTTTTGAAATAAACTCTATTTCTGAAGCATCAATTAAATTTAATGCCTCTTCAATAACTGCAAAAGTGTGCTGATCTAAACTTTGAATAGCACCGTCTTTTCTTTTTTTAGCTATAATGTCACACATATTTTCATCTCCTTTAGTAAAAAACTATCCTATTTTCCCCACATATAAAACTTTCAATATCTTTAAGCTTCACATAGCAGTTTATATATTCAACTTGTTTATACTCTTCAGTAGCTTTTCTTGTAGTTCTAAAGTTTTTCTTTTCAGTTATTATATATTTTAAAGGAACAATATTAGCAGTAGGTACTTCTATATCTTTATGAAAATCCTTGACTTTTACCTCATACTCATATCCTTTATCCATAAAAACCGAATTAATAATATGTGTATCATTTTCTATTAATTTTACGTCATTTTTAACAGAAGATATTTTTATAAGTTCATCATCCAGTCCAAGAGAAGGAACAGCTTTAGGATAAACTAAAGAATTAAATACTTCTTTTCCTAATGAAGTTTCACCTATTTTTAAATAAATAGTATATCTTGCATTAAAAAGCCTATCTCTTCTTACAATACTTCTCCCATGCATACCACCCTTGCTCTCAAGGGACTTGTATGACCATAAATCTTTAGCCTTACCTTTTATTGAGTTTATAACAACTGAAACCTTAATCTTATCTTCATTAAAAATATTATAGTAGAACTTCTCTGATTTTCCCATAATATTAGTAAGCATCCCTAGTATAGTTGTTTTTGGTGGCGCTAAAAATGTTTTATGATAAGTTCTAAAAAATGGTACTCTAAAAGAGTTGAATATTCCTTCAACTTGAAATTTTATGATATCCATTTTAAATTTCTCCTACCTTTAAAGAATTAAAGGCTTCCGTTATGCTACATATTTTAATACCTGCTTTAGAAAACGATTCTTTTATCTCTGATTCATTTTTAAATACATTTCTTGCAATACCTACATCTACATTTTCAATTACAGCCTTATTATCTTTTATTTCATCAATAATAGCATTAAAATCTAAATTGTTATGTTTGTCAATGTATATGCTATTTAGCAAAAATGGATTTCCTGTTTTTTGCTTTGTAATAACTGCAAACTTCGGTGAAATATCTTCTAAATTTCTAGCTTGTTTAGCTCCACCGTTAAAAAATCTGATAGCATCTATTAGTTTATTTATTCTATTATTTGTTTCCTCTTTTGTAAGCATAGGAGTTACTTCATAGGTATATTCATTTATTTCTTTACCTACTTTATCTGCGTCAATAACTATATTGCCCCTCATATAATTTAAAGTATCTATTTCTATTTGCACAATATTTCCGCTCTTTTTAGTTTCATCTTCCACATACTGCTTTCTTGTTAGATAATCATATTCTCCTTTATAGGGATGAATAGAAACCATTGGTGCCACTTTCACAGGAGACCAACGTCTTCCCCCTTTAGGAAGCATATATCCAAATAAATCAAGATCACAGAATTCTTTGTACATCAATTGCTTATTCTTGAATTTATCCTTACCTTTTTCATAAATATCTCCATCTAGTTCTAAGAAATTTGGTTCACCTTTTTCGTTAACTGCAGTTATCCTTTCCCCTAATTGACGTAAGGTTTCTTTTAAATATCTTCTTTGGGCTTGACCTGATATGTAAGCATATTCCTCACCCTGATTATCTGTGATTTTCTTTATAGGTGTAATATTTCCTCCCATTCCTTCACTGCCATTTAGTGAAGCTAAATTTACCTTTGAAACATATGCAATGTTATAAAACATATTACTTACCTCCCTTTGACGTTTGTTTTGCATATACAGCTGCTCTATACTTATCAATTGCATAAATAGCTATATAATCTCTTATAATTTCCCAGTCTGCTGGTTTTTCTTCAATTTCAGTAAGAATTTCCTCCATTGTATTATTAAATTCTTTCGAAAACTTAGCATCTGCTTGCTTTCTTAAAACAGTAAACTTTAAGTCTTTAAAATAACTTACCATTTGCTTTTGGTTCTTAATATTTCTTAATTTAAACAATAAATCTTTATCATTCAAGTTAGCTGCAAAAACTCCTATTTCCCTACCTAACTCCTTTGACTTTGTATGTAAACTCATAATATATTCACCTCTCCTAATTTCTTTTAAATAGATGTTTTCAAATTCATATAAGCCTGAACCTAAACTTCTTTTGTTATTTCTCAAAATTTTAAAAGAAACTTCATAATATATTTTTCTTAAATCAGAGAATTTAAGAATACTCTCACAAAATTTCTTAATATTCAAGTTTACCTTTTCCTGATCACTTTTTGACAAACTTATAGAAGTTATTAAATCAGCAAAATATTTAAATAATGTAGAATCATCATACTTCATTTCTATCAATTTTTTTAAAAATCCAATAACTCGATATGTCTTTGTATATTCATCAAGACTAGACTTCATATTTCCATCTTCTGTATAGGTAACAAAACTTATCTTTAGTAAGTTATTGTAGAGTTTTTCTACCCTTCTTCTGATTCTCTCTCTATCAGATGTTTCATAATCATCTTCTATATGATATATATGAGATAGCATATACATGAAAAATTTCAATTGGAACTCACTAATACTGCTAGAAATGTAGAAATTATTATTTTCTATTCCATCATGTTCAAGTTGACTAGACATTTTAACATTAGTTGAAGAATTTTTTACTTTTCCAGTTTTTTTATCTCTATATTTTTCTATTTCATCACTTATATTGAAATGTTTTTTCAGATCATATAAAGCTAATAAATCTGTAGAATTTAAATAAATAAAATATACTGAATTATAATATCTTTTAGTTTTTACTCCATACCAATAAATAAGAGCATCCCATTTATCTATATAATTATCCTTATTTAAAAGCATATCTCTAAAACAGTAACCACCATCTTCAAATTGATGTATCTTTGAATCTAGATTTAACATGTCACCTTTGACTGAGTATTCTATGTAGCTTTTCACAGCTTCATTAGGCGTCATAAATAGTGGTATTTTACATTGATTTTCAGGCTTAAATTTAGAAGCTTTTTCAAATATTTTTCTATCTTCTTTTATGCTAGCGTCCTTCAAACCATTCTTTTTTGCAAATTCCATATATTCATTAAATAGTTTCTCTGTGGTCTTTCCTATCTCTGTAGGTGTTACATATTTATATAAATTTTTAACATCATTTCCTGAAGATTTCCCCTGTACATCATATTTTTTACTATAAATAAAACCTCCGTTATCTTTATCCCAATAGAGCCTATCATTATCTGTGTGAAATACTATATGATTATTTGTAATAAAGCCATTAAGTATTTCATTATAATATTTTTCATCTTCTAACTCCGGATACTTTAAATTTAAATTATTTTCAGTCAGCTCATACTCTAGTCCTTTAACACTATATTCATCTAAATACATCTTTAAATTTACTAAACCATTGTTATAAAACACATCTTTTTTAGTAAATTCTTTAATAACCCTAGAATCACTCACTATTTATGCTCACCTCCTATTCTCTATGCAGTACCCAGCCCCTAACACTGAGTTTTTTTCAGCTAAACCCGCTCCTAAAACAGTAAAAGCCAACTTCTGAGATTTTTCATCCTCATTTACTTTAATTTTAAATTTATTAGCTAGGAACTTTCTTCCTTTATACTCATAAGCTACAGGCTTATTATTTAAAATTTTTAGTTTTTCTACAAAATAGTCTTCTACTTCACCTATCTCCTCATTAAAGAAAAATTTATACTTCTTCTCAGCATTGGCATGAAGTCTTTTAACTAAAAGCAAAATATCTCCACTTGAGAGCCAAGGTTTACCATCTACTGTTACTATAGCTGGCGTTATGGTTTCAATAAAGTTTATATTATACCTAGCTACTTGTCCGCTATCTATGGCTATTACTTTTAAATCATTACTTTCAAAGTTCTTCATACACTCTTTAATTTCTACTGCAAAGGTTTTATTAAAACTTCGAATATTTAAGACATATACTCTATTTTTTCTATATATGCCATCCTTCTCCGTAGGAAAGAAGTTGTCAAAAACATATTTATATACCTTTTCTTTATGGTATATCTTTAGTGCCTCACTGCTAAGCATAGAATAACTTATATTTTTTCCTATAATCTCACTACTTTGTGTAAATTTCATATTTCTTTTTAATAATATTGCAATTTTAAGTTCATAATATCTCATAAAATCACGATCCTTAATAAATGTTTATGATATACCAAATATACAGATTGGTTTACTAGTAAAAGTTATTAAAAATGTGTTTTTATAACTTTCACATTTGTTACATATTCCAATCTAATTATACTATTATTTATCAATTTTTGTAATATATTTTATAAAATTACAATCATTTTCATATAGCAACCTAACTATACTAATTGCCTTACTAAGGCTTACTCATATTGCACCACTTTTTTAATATACTTATTGATGAATTTAATATAATTAAATCAAACTAATAGTGAAGTTTACTGGCCTCTTATTTCTAATTTTTAAAAATAATTATTATAAATAACATAAAATTATAACAATAAAACAAAAATCTCCATATAAAACTATATTGGAGACATTGATTACACTACATGTATGTTTCAATATTTATAAATTTAAACATCGTATGTTACGGTTAAAATATTTTTAAATAAGCAAAATACTTATTCAATTTAAATACATCTCATGTTAAGGTTCAACTTTTCTGTTGTTGTCCATAATTGCATTGCTAATTTTATTTAAATACATCTCATGTTAAGGTTCAACGAAATTGAAAGAAGGAAATCAGGAAAGCGTTATTGAATTTAAATACATCTCATGTTAAGGTTCAACACCACGGATAGTAGGAATGGTAAAAGCTACATATGAATTTAAATACATCTCATGTTAAGGTTCAACTAAATTTGGGGGATATGAAAATGAAAATAAAAACTTATTTAAATACATCTCATGTTAAGGTTCAACTAATTCAAAAAGCAACACAAGGACTTACAAAAAATGAATTTAAATACATCTCATGTTAAGGTTCAACATCATCATAAGGTCCAAAACTTCTATAATATAAATAATTTAAATACATCTCATGTTAAGGTTCAACACTACAAATACGGGTTTAGTCTGTTCTATATGAACCTTTAATTTAAATACATCTCATGTTAAGGTTCAACGAACTATTCAGAACTATAAGTACACAGTTCAGAACCATTTAAATACATCTCATGTTAAGGTTCAACTGATTTCACTGTTTGTGGGTATACCGCTGGAACAGCATTTAAATACATCTCATGTTAAGGTTCAACAGAGTAAGTATTATCATAATACTGTGTATTCACTGCATTTAAATACATCTCATGTTAAGGTTCAACCACAGTAAAATAGCCATTTCTTATTTTCATTATAGTCCTAAAACCCTTAATAATAAAGTCATCAACTGAAAATCTTCCAACCGTTTTTTCAATTTTCACAAACTCAGCCAAAAAGTGCCTCAATCCATTACACATCAATGCATTGAAGTACATTCTATCTTCAAAGAGGTTGGAAAAAATCTATCCCGGATATTTAGTTTAAAACACACCATAAGTTTTTGCCACAATTCTCTAACCATTTTTTAATTTCAAATAAAAAAGCATCCTTAAAGCTCACTTTCAAAACTTTAAAGATACTTTATTATTAAATTCCATATCTTTTCAAATCTTTTATGGTTTCTATATCAAATATGTCCTCTATAATTGAATTTAGGCTGTCACTGTCTAATAATTTTACCTTTTCTATCACAGGTTCATCTACATTCTTAAACTTTTTGTTTAGTAATTTTATAACTCTTTCAATATCCTTCAACCTAGATTGCTCTCTCTCTTCTTCTCTTCCTTTTGCAAATCCTTCTTCTATTCCTTTTTCTCTCCCCTCTTCTCTTCCCTCTTGCTTATAGTGGAGTCTTCTGATTTCATCTATACTCATTTTAAATGCACCTCCAATTTCCTTTTTATACTTCTCATATTTCTTTTCTAACTCTGGATCTTCAATTAAAAATAAGTATTCTAAAAAGTCTACTAGTGCTTTTATTTGCTCATTGTTTTTTACTTTTTCATATTCTCTTAGCTCTTCTGCTAATTTAATCTTTGCCCTATATATTTCTTCATCATCAGCTTTTGTTTCTAATAAATTCTTTGCTATTTTAAACACTAACTTTAACGGGTTGTCTTCACTGATATTTTCTAGATTTATATTTTCAACATCTACTGTTCTAAAATTATATGTTAATATGTCTTCTTCTATCTCTGGCAATCTATATATGTAATTCTTGTCTTTACCTCTTTCTCCCTTATATGTATATATCGCTGCTGCCACTATTTCCGATTTGTCCTCATACCTATACCTGAATTTATCCCAGATTCTATAGAAATATCTGAACATTCTCTCTCCAAATACTTCATCACAGCTGGCATAACTTTGTACTTCCACATGTATAAACAATATTTTACTCTTATTATTTTTTAATTTTACCTTTATTATTTTATCCGATATTACCTTTTCACTGCTATCTCTATCAAAAATTTCCCTTTGTATTTCTTGAAGTTCTTTATCTAAAGATTCTGTTCCATATTCCCATGCTATATTTTTAAATATCTCCGGGAAAAGCAGTTCTACTATTTCTACTTCAAAGGCTTCCAAAATTGATTTCCACGCTGCATCAAAATCGTGTTTCTTTGCCAAATCTCATCCACATCCTCTTATGTTTATCCTTCTTAGTACTAATTATAAAGCATTTATGTTTTTCTATCCAACATATTTTTAAATATTTACAGATTATTATTTTTATTCAGAAAATAGTGCCATATTAAGGTTCAACCAGCCAAACGGTTAAGAAAAAACTATTTGAAAGAGAATTTAAATACATCTCATGTTAAGGTTCAACTAGAATTGAACATACTAATTCTTTTATTCATTACAATTTAAATACATCTCATGTTAAGGTTCAACACTAATCCTAAAGCAGCAACACAAAGAAGTTTTACATTTAAATACATCTCATGTTAAGGTTCAACTCCCTTAAGCCTTTCGTTTTCTTCTTCCTTTGTCATATTTAAATACATCTCATGTTAAGGTTCAACCACAGTAAAATAGCCATTCTCTATTTTCATTATATTCCTAAAACCCTTAATAATAAAGGCATCCGCTGAAAATTTTCCAACCATTTTTCAATTTTCACAAACTCAATAAAAAAAGTACCCTCATCCATTGAATTCAAATGGCTTAAAGCACCTATATCCCTCAAATTGGTTGGAAAATACTCAACAAAATATAGTAACATATTGTATAAAATAGTATAATTTATTTGTACAGCATACAGATAAATAGTAATTTAGGGAGGTACCCAATATGGATGTAACGATTAGATTGGCATATAAGGAAAAAGAAGAATTAATCCAATTATTTAAAGAATATACGGAAAGTATATTAGCGGAAGGTGAAGAAGTTATTGCGTGTTTGAAATCGCAGCATTATAGTGATGAAATAAATGGAATAGCAGAAAAGTATGGTTTGCCAGAAGGAAGATTATATATTGCAAGTATTGACAATAATTCTGTAGGATGTATTGCGTTAAGAAAAGTCGATGAAGATTACTGTGAAATGAAACGCTTATATGTCAGACCAGGTAATCGAGGAAAACATATAGGAAGAAAACTTATGGAACAAATTATTTCTGATGCAAAAGAAATTGGCTATAAGCATATAAGACTTGATACGTTTCCTTTTATGGATAAAGCAATTAAAATGTATAAAAATTATGGCTTTTACGAAATCGAAAGATATAATGACAATCCAGCACCGACAGCAGTATTTATGCAATTAGATATACACTGACAAATTCCAATTTAATGTTAGATAATATAAATAGTAGTTTAGGGGGATAATCTATGATAAAGCAGGCAGAACAACATGATACTTTAGTGATTGAGGAGATATTACTAGATGCAGTGATGTGGATGGAAAAAAATAAATTACAGAATCAATGGAATGAAAACAGTATAAAATGGAATTCTCTATCAAAAGATTATCAGATTAATGATTTTTATATTGATTACCAGAATGGGGTGCCTGTAGGATGTATGGCTATAACTGATTTAGACACAAAGTATTGGCCTGAAATTTCAAAGGGAAAGTCACTTTATATACATAAGTTGGCTGTTAAGAGAGTGATTGCAGGTAAAGGTGTCTCAAAAGAACTTATCAATTTTGCCAAAAATTTATCATTAGAAAATGATATTAATTCACTAAGATTAGATTGTAATTTACAAAGAAATAAATTGAGGATGTTATATGAAAATGAAGGTTTTATATATGCCGGTAAGAAGAAATTAAAAAATAATTATGATATGGCACTATATGTATGGCATATATAAAATTTTGATTAACTACAAATTCCAATTTTAAGTTGATTATTAATTTCAACTTAAGACTAAGCATTATAAATAGTAAATTTATGAGGGAGAATGTGTATTATGAAAGAATCAACCATTACAACTACATTTAAATCAGATATTAAAAAAGTATGGGAAGTAGTTACAAATAACAATAAATATGAGTGGAGAAGTGATTTAAGTAAAATTGATGTTTCAGAAGATGGAAACTCTTTTACAGAATATACAAAAAATAATTTTTCCACTAAATTTAATATTACTTTAAAAAAGCCTTATGAGCAATATGAATTTGATATGGCTAACAAGAATATGAAGGGTCATTGGATTGGAACTTTTAGTCCTGCTAATAATGGTACCCAGATTGAATTTACAGAAAAAGTATCAGTAAATAATCCTATAATGAATTTATTTGCAGGTTTGTATCTAAAAAAACAGCAGTCACTTTATATATCAGATTTAAAAAAGGAACTAGGTGAATAAATTTCATATTACTTTTATGTTGCTATGATCCGTTTATACATTATTTCTGCTGCATCTTTTGCTGAAATTTCATCTACATCTATTTTATCTGTATCCATTTTTATATAATTATTTAACCTGGGCACACTTCTATCAATGACATCTTCTGTTCTGGTTCCATTTTCAATATCTTTTGTAATTCGTTCAATTAATGCTTTTTGTGAACATATAAGAGAAAACTTATACACCTTACAACCCCTTTTGTTTATTCTAGATAATACATCATCAAGAATACTTTGCATATGCATTACCCAACAAAATATAATATTTTCATACTCCGAACATGAAATGAAATTATTTAGCATATATGTAATATTATCAATTACCATACTTTTAGTTTCATCTGTAACGATGAAGGGTGACATATTCCAGCACCAATCACCGTCAAGGAAGACACATTTAGGCAGCAGTTTTTGTAATTCTTTACTTGTTGCTGTCTTTCCTACACCCATTGTTCCATTTATGAAAATAAGATTTTTTATCATTTTACCCTTGTCATTCATAATCAATTACTTCCAGCTTTCATAATGTATAATTTCTTCCAGTTTCTTTCGTGGACGAGGTTTAGGCTTTTCATCTGCATAACCAAGTGTGACAATTCCAACTACATATTTATCATCAGGTATATTTAAAATTGGTCTTATTTCATTTTGTACAAACCATCCAACCCAGCAAGTACCTAATCCCAGGTTATCAGCTCCAAGCAATATATGTTCTACAGAAATTGAAGTATCTCTAATTATCTGTTTAAGTTCCTCTTCCGGACTGTTTTCATCCAATGATACAGCTATTTTCTCATCTATTCTGCAGCGTATGTCCGCTACACAAGCAATAAAAACTGGAGCAGAAAGCATCCATTTCTGATTATGACATACTCGTGATATTTTTTGCCTATTTGATTCTGATTTTACCACAATAAAGTTCCATGGTTGAGTATTGCTTCCCGATGGAGCAAGCCTTGCGCCTTCAATCAACTGCAGTATTTTTTCATTTTCAACTTCTCTATCTATGTATTTTCTTATGCTCCTGCGTGCTGAAATCTCTTCAATCATATCATCCGCTTCCCTTCTTAATAATTATTTTAACATAACATTATATATTAGCAAAACGTAAACATAGTCTTGCAACTTTCAAATTTCATAGTATAATTTTATACAAATATTCAATTTACTTAACCCACATTGAATATACAACCGCAATTTGTTTGCCTAAGATTGTTTTTGCCTTGATAATAATATGATTTGGAGAGTTGAAAATGAAAATTAAAAAAAATAAATATGATGTTATCGTCAATCTTTTAAGTTTATTATGCTTAGCTGGGACAGTTGTTGTTTTGACTATTCTATGGAAGACAATTCCTGCAGAAATACCTGGGCATCATAATGCCGCTGGTACTATTGATAAAGTAACAGACAAGAACTCTTTAATTGTACTTTTGCTTGTGGGATGGATTATATTTATTGGGTTATCCATTGTAGAAAAATTTCCTCAAATATGGAATACAGGAATACAAGTAACAGATCAAAATAAAGAAAAAGTATATAGAATTTTAAAAAACATGATAGGAACTGTAAAACTGTTGATAGCCTCAGTATTTTCATATTTGACGTTACAATCAACTACCGGGAAAAATCTATCACCACTATTCCTACCAGTCTTTTTGATTTTACTGTTTGGGTCGATTGTATTTTTTATATTTCAACTAGTAAAAGAAAAATAAATGAATTTTAATTTTCATAAATTATTGCATAAATTTTTTCTAAAATTCAGCGGTGATACATTTTTAACTTTTTTATATATACGGCTAAAATAATTTACATCACTAAATCCACAATTCAGTGCTATTTCTGTTATATTTAAATCAGTTTTCTGCAGCAATAAATCTGCTTTTTGTATTCTAAGATTATTTATATAATTCGTTAAAGATCTACCTGTAATTTGTTTAAATGTCCTGCAAAAATGCTCTTTACTAATATGAGCCATTTCTGAAATTTCATCTAAAGTTATTTTTTTAGTAAAATTTTCGTTGATGTACAAAAATACATTTTTTAATCTGTTTAGATTATTAACTCGACAGTTAAATTGTTTTGCTGTTAAAATTTTTTCAACATATTTTCTGAATAGCAGTACAATAAGTTCATATATATATGCTTTTACAGCCAGTTCATATCCAAGCCTTTTTGAAAAATACTCCTCAATAATTTTATCTGCACAACTGAGTATCTCCTTATCATTTCTAACTAGATTTTTAAATAAAATAAGGTTCTTTGCCAGTGGTACCATAAACTTGGTCTGACAGGAATCCATCTGACTGCTAAATAAAAATGAAAGGTCAACCCTTATAATATAATATATTAAATTATCACATAAACTTTCACAATAATGAAGTTCATTGCTGTTTACAATTATAAAATCCCCAGCTTTTACATGAATACTTTTATAATTGCACCTGATTAAAGCACTACCCTGTATAAAATAAAAAAATTGAAGATGCTCATGCCAATTTTCTTCAAATGTAGCTCCCAGCTTGTTAACTTTTACTTCGAATATATCTACAAAAAAATTTTTATCGGGCATGTCTTTATAATAATAATTAATTTGGGATTTATTCATAATTGCAGCATCTCCTCATATCAATATAGTACTAATATTAATCAATATATTCAATGAAATTCAATACTTATATTGTTATTATATATCTAGATATTTCACTAGTAAATATCAATAAAATACTACTATTTTAAAAAGAAAGGGGTTATCTAACTAACATGAAATATAAAAATAAATACGGAATTTTACTTGTTGTTATATCTATGACTTTTATGTCCTGTCTTGTTTCTAATATTGTGAATGTAGCTCTGCCTGTAATGTCAAGAAAACTTTCAGTACCCATGGTGTCTATAGAATGGATTGTAGCAAGTTATATCATCTCAATTTGCTCAACTATTTTAATATTTGGAAGACTAGGTGATATAATAGGCAAAATGAAGGTATTTAAATTTGGAATGGTTGTCTTTACTATAACTTCTTTCATGTGCGGCATTTCAACTTCATTTACAGAGCTTATTATATTTAGAATTATACAAGGCATTGGTGCTTCAGCTTACATGGCTAACAATCAAGGTATTATAACTCAAGTTTTTCCAAGAAATGAAAGGGGAAAAGCCCTTGGAATTTTGGCATCCTCTGTTGCCTTGGGAACCTTAATAGGATCACCTGCAGGTGGATTTATTACCTACTATTTAAGCTGGAATTATATATTTTTCGTCAATGTGCCTATCGGAGTAATTGCATTTATCGCTGCTTTAAAAGTATTACCTCATAGTAAAATCCAAAATAAAGAAATAAATAGTGAACTTGATGTAAAAGGGTCAACCTTTATTTTCCTGTCAATGGTACTTTTATTTGGTTCCCTGATTCAAGGACAGAAGATCGGATATAATAATCCTATTATAATTACAATATTTATTGTATCTATTCTATTTATATCAGTATTTATTGTATTAGAAAATAAAATAGAAAAACCTCTCATACAAATGAAAATTTTTAAGAACAATGTATTTTCTTTAAGCTTGTTTTGTGCATTTATATCATTTGTTTGTCTAAATGCTTCAATAATTATAATACCTTTTTATCTTCAAGATGCAATGAAACTAAACTCTAGTATAACAGGTCTTATAATGATGGTACAGCCGCTAGTCATGGCTGTAATTTCTCCGCTTTCAGGAAACTTGTCAGACAAAATAGGATCCAAGCTTTTAAGTTTTTTAGGACTCTTGCTTATGAGTATAAGTTTTATATTCCTGTCATTTTTAAATCAATATTCTTCTATCACGAAGATTATAATTTATATTGTGGTATTAGCTTTAGGACAATCATTGTTTCAACCTTCAAATAATTCACTTATAATGTCAACAGTTCCTAAAAATGAACTAGGAATAGTTGGCAGTGTCAATTCTCTTGTGAGAAACTTAGGACAAATTATAGGAATTATACTTTCCACAAGCCTCTTATATAGTTTTATGAGCATTAAGATAGGATATCGTGTAACAGACTATGTTACAGGAAGAGATGATATTTTTGTATATGCAATGAAATATGTATATATTGTTTTGACTATTGTATGTGCCTTCGGAGCACTATTCACTGCTTTTAGAATGCACAATAAGAAAAGCATTAAAATAGATCAGTCAGCTGCAGATGTACATGGCAAAAATTTCTAAAAATTGTCTCTTATATAAGATATTATTTCAAAGCATTTTAAACAATATTTATAGCAGTAAAAACAATAAAAAATCTAAAACTCTAAACTATAATATGATGTGAACTTAGAATCTAAAAAAGGAAGTGAAATAAATTTGGTTACTATAACTAGGATAACATATGATGATTTAAATGACTTATCAAATTTATATGAGGAACTTTTAGGTAAAAAAACGAATTTGCAAAAATTCAAAGATAAGTTTACATTAATTAATTCAAATAAAGACTATATATTAATTGGAGCAAAAGATAGTGATAATAATTTAGTTGGTTCATTATTAGGTATTATTTGTCAGGATCTTGGTGGAGAATGTAAGCCCTTTATGGTCGTTGAGAATGTAATTGTAAAAAATAATTGTAGACGGATGGGAATCGGAAAGACTCTAATGACTTTTATTGAGAACTTTGCCAGGAAGAAAGACTGCTATTTTACCATGCTAGTATCGGCTTTCAAGAGGAAAGATGCTTATAAATTTTACGAATCAGTTGGATACAAAAATGATGTGGTTAAAGGATTTAAAAAGTATCTATCCGATCGCTACCATTGCTAACACCCCCATCGCACACAGCGAAAGCGACTATCACCAAATCAAAGATTTGGGATATCTGCTTTTCTACCAAAGTGGGGGATAAGCACTGCTACGTGCCTGGATAAGTTCTTCTAAGGTTCAGCTGGAGAAAGTAATCCTTATAAGCGAACTCCATCTGAACCTAAGAATCACTTGATAATAAAATAAAAAAAAATTTGCATACATGGAATACATATGGTATGATTTTCATAAAAAGGGAGCATGCTTAAGCATGCTGAGAGGAAGTATATGCTTCGACCTATAACTTGATTCGGATAATGCCGACGTAAGGAAATATTTAATTTATGCTGTTTTTGTATATTTTATGAGTGTAGATGGAATGTGCCTTACAAGGTATATTCCATTTTTTACTTATATTTAAAAAGCATTGGGGGAGCGCCCAAAGGCTTTAAAAAGTACAACTAAATAGCGAGGGAACTTGTGTTTCAAGGTGAGAGGAAGCTTTTGAGCTTCGACCGACCAATATGATTTGTCATATAGGGAATTGCTATTTAGTTACTCTAAAATTATGCCTACAATAATGATACTTATTTCCTATGTGATAAATTTAGAAAATAAATATTATTATGGAGGTACTTTATTATGGAAAGAAAATCAAAACTATTAAAAAAACTTATGCTGGCAATGATGGTGGCAATGGGAGTTGTCATTTCGCCAATTCTTCGTATAGAAGGAATGTGTCCTATGTCTTCTGTTATAAATATTACATGTGCAGTTTTTTTTGGACCTTGGTATGCGCTGCTTTGTGCTGTTTGTATTGGAATTATAAGAATGTTTCTTATGGGAATTCCACCTTTAGCTTTGACAGGTGCTGTTTTTGGAGCTTTTTTAGCAGGATTTTTATATAGAATATCTAAGAATACTTTGATTTTTGCAGTTTTAGGTGAAGTTATCGGAACAGGTATTATAGGCGCTATTGTCTCATCGCCTATTATGACATATTTCTGGGGCAAAAAAGGACTTTCACTTATGTTTTATATTCCTTTATTCTTTACTGCTACAATTATTGGTGGAACAATTGCCTTTATTTTTTTAGGAGCATTAAGCAAAAATGGAATGCTTATAAAGATTCAGAAAGACTTGGGGGTAAAAGTCTATGACAAATCAACAGACACTGATAAACAACCTATTGCAAATAAAACGCAATGTTAAAATAAAAAAACCTCTTATTCATTATATTACAAATCCAATTTCAATAAATGATTGTGCAAATTCAATGCTTGCTATTGGGGCAAAACCTATTATGGCCGAGCATCCTCTAGAGGTTTCTGAAATTACATCTGCTTCTAACGCACTTGGAGTTAACCTTGGAAATATAACCGATGTTAGAATGAAATCCATGTTGATTTCAGGCAAAACGGCTTTTAAAGAAAGAATTCCCCAAGTAATTGATCTTGTTGGTGTTGGCTGCAGTAAATTGAGGTTTAATTATGCAAAAAAGTTTATTTCTCAGTGCCATCCAGATGTCATCAAAGGTAATTTATCTGAAATAAGAGCAATTTGTGGTATAGAAAGCAATGCAAAAGGAATAGATGCAGGAGAATGTGATAGGATAACAGATGATAACTTTGATGAAAATATAGAAATTGTGAAAAAGCTATCCCTTAGAACAAATTCTGTTATTGCAGCCACTGGTGCAGTAGATGTAATAACTAACAGCAGCAAAACATATTTAATAAAAAACGGCTGTAAAATGCTTTCAATGGTAACAGGTACAGGATGTATGGTTACTGCACTTATAGCAAGTTATATTTCTTCCTTAGATATATTTGGTGGTACTATTTTAGCTGTATCACTTATGGGAATATGCGGGGAACTTTCTCATCATGTTACCGGCATAGGAAGTTTTAGAACTGATCTTATAGATAACTTATTTACAATTTCTGATAACACTATAATAAATAAAATAAAGTGTGAATTAAAATAAAAAAGCTTTAATAATTGGGTAACGTACCTAAACCAAGTACGTTATCCCTATTCTATCGGCATATAGTTATAAACAGCTGACTCCCTGGTATCTTTACAATCACTGCTGTATAACGTCAGCACAGGAAACTTTACAATTTTATGCGCCTGGGAAATGAATGTAATTAACGGTATTTCATTTTTCATAAAGCCCTTTAAATTTTTACTTCCTTCTGAAGTAGTATACCAGGCATGCTTATGAGAAGGTATAGTAAATACTTGCATGTCTTTGGGTATTTGTTCGGCTTTTGAAACTTGTACCCCTACTATAAATGAAAAGCTTAATTTGTGAATTAAAGTTTTAGGCTTTTCATATTGAGGAAGACTGTCTATTCCATTTATTGTATAAATATCACCGGGATTTATCACATTACTAATTTCATCAATTCTTTTTCTAAAATTCTCAACTAGTTTAGGTGTTTTACCAGGGGGAATAATTTTTTTATATTCACAGCCAACAAAAGTCATTTCAGGTAAAGTAATTATCCCCATATTATTTTCAATTTCGTTAGCGCTAACCTTAGAACACTCTGTATACATTTTTTTCATTTCACAATTAACTGATGAAAGATTTTCTTGAAATTTTTTGTACTTTGAACTGAGTACCTTTAAATCTTCATCTATTAATTTAAGTAAATCGTTCATATATTTTATATTATCCTTAGAACTTGCATAACTTATAAACTGCCCTAATAATTTCAAATCAGTTTCGGTTAGCTCAGCATCATACAAATTATCTACATAATTTTGAATGTCTTCTTCATTCATTGAATAAAAATCTTTATCTCTATTTTTAATTATTTCTTCAAGCAAATTCCAATCAATTTTATCTGATTCCATGTTTTCTAATATTTTTTTATTAACTTTTAACTCATGACTGTCGTCAAGTATTTTAACAAGATGAATCCATGCATTTTCCTTTTCTCTGCTGTCAATTGGCTCATCAAGGTAATTTGAATACTTCAAACAAATGTATCTACCAAAAAATCCAGGAAAGATGCGTATCAGCTCTTTTTTCATATACCCTTCTTTTTCCCTTTCACTCATGTCAAGGCTTCTTTTTAGCAGCATCATGTCATCAGTAACTTTGTCTATATTAGAATTTGGAAAATTAATGTCATTTATGCACAGCTGGAAAATGTCCTTAGATCTTTCCATATTTAAAATTTGTGCCTTTATCTTATTTAAATGTTCTGTCAATATCTTTTCCATTTCTTTAGGGTTCACTAATATTTCTCTTATCTTTTTTACTGGTATATCAAAGTTTCTTAAAACAGAGATTTGCTTTAACTTTTCAATATCTTCTTTAGTATAATCCCTATAGTTATTTTCCTTATTTACTGAAGGACTAATAAGTCCATTTTCCTCATAATAGTTTATAGCTTTTTTTGTAAGAGATGTGATCTCCATAACTTCACTTATCTTCATATATTATTTTTAGTGAGAGAGTATACAATAAGTACCAAACTCTAACTAAAACTCACCTCTTTTCTTTTTATACTTTTTTCTGTGTATAACATGTTAATAACTTTGTTGATAGTTCGTAAAATTAAGAATATTGATCACCAGTATTAATGATATACTGTGCTACTTAAATAAAGAGGACTATATAATTAATTTTTACTCTTTGTTAAGAGAGTTAATACTTCTTTCACCCTTAATCATTTATTTTCAATTAGCTCCTTTGTTTCATTAATGAGTCCTTGAAGTATATCTACTGCTTTTATTGTATTGTTCTTGTTTGAAGAAATTAAGGTAACCATTTCATCTATTTTTATCTTGTAATCTTGTGGTTTAATTTTGAAGCTATCAATCATTTTAACAGCCTTTTTCTCATTAATACAATATTCATCATTCAAAGCAAATACAACTTGATTCAGGCAGGAAATACTTCGGAAGCAATGACCACAAACATATGAAATGTCATCCTTATCTATATTGGCTTTAGCAAACATTAAAGAAAAGGATGCTTCAAACATAAAATATCCAAATATTGCATTTTTCAAATTCTTTGGATACGGTATAGTTTTTGCTTTCAATTCGGAAATATATTTTTTTGAATCAACTAATACTTTGCAAATGGATACCTCTCCCATATACATAACATTTATATAAGCATGAGGATGTCCAGTCTGATAATTAGGAGAAACCTTTCCCATTAAGCAATCATCAATTACCTGTGATACACGTTTTATATCACGAAATAAAAAATCTACATGATACCCCTGAACAATGAGCCATCCTCCACCATTTACCCAAGGCCCCCACTCTCCTAAAGATGTAATGATATTCTCCCTATGTTCATCATCTATTTTTGTGGCAATTTTACTAATTTCACTGACTTTAAAACCTTCTGATTCATCATAATATATTCCAATGTCAATATCAGAATTGGGATGATTAGTACCTCTTGCTCTTGAACCTCCTAAAACAACCCCTATAACGCCAGGAATACTCTCCAGTTCTTTACTAATCATATTTAAAATTTTTTCTACAGTCATATATTTCCATCCTCCTGTTCTTATATGTTGATTTATTTATTGTTTGTTCATCTTAATTTACTATTCTTCATATATTATTGATTTACAATTACCGAAAAATATAAGAATAATGCGTAAGGCCTTGAAGGTCTTGGTGAACAGATTACACATAAGACTCATCAAATAACGATTCTCTGTTTTTTATGTAATTATAACTATAGTTATTTTTGACATTTTACCATTATAAATTTAAATGGAAGTTTATTTTCCATATTCTTATGAGGCTCAACAATTTTTGAAATTTCTATCAGTCCATATTTTTCAAAGTCCTGTTTTATTGAGTCGTCGTCATAAAAAAACATTTTTACTCCATCCTTTGTCTCAAAATAGTCTTTACCTAATTGTTTACCCTTTCCATACATTGGAGCTTCTTTTGAAATAGTAGTAAAAATCATATATCCGCTTGGCTTTAACTGATTATAGCAATCTTTAATAAACTTATATCTCTCATGATTATTCAATAAGTGAATAAGTGCATAACAAAATATACCATCATAAAGTTTGTTATCAAAAGGCATATCAGTTACTGAGCCATGAAAAATAGGAATATTAAGCCCATTTTGTCTCGCCAAATCAATGGCTGTTTTTGAAATCTCAATACCTGTTACATCTATTCCATTGTCAATAAAAACCTTTGCGTTTCTACCATATCCAATACCTGGTATCAATATATCCTTAACTTTCTTTTCAAGAAAAAAGTCTTTTGTTAAGATTGCTGAGTCTGAAGGCTCAAATCCCCACATCATTTGATTTTTTATAAAACTTGATTCCCAGAATTCTGTCATATCTCTATCCCTTTATATTTTATTTACTCCGTATTTGATTACTATTGTGAATTAACTAAACACTACTATTTTCGTTTATTTGTTCAATTAATCTTTTATTTTCTTCTCTAAGTTCTTCCATTTCGACTAATTGAAAAATTAATTTCTTTTTATCCTCTTCTAACTGCTTTACCCTTTCACGTAAGGCAATTATCTTTTCTTCCTGCAATTGTACCTTATCCTTTCTAACTGCCACTACATCATCCAAAGGATTTGATTTTGATATTGCTCTAAGTCCTGCAAAGTGAGATAGAGAATTTTATCAAATACACTTTCTGGAACAGACTTAATCTTACTGGCTTTCATAGCCTTTTTTATATTCCATAACTGATAAGAAGTAATCACTTTAAAAATATTTGTCTATGGCACATTCCAACCCTTAATCTGTCCTGTCTTAATGATTTCCTCAACCACATGAGAAGACAGAGACCTTGTACCTACAGCAGCTTTTTTCGTCTTTCATCCATAAAGAGAAATTTAAAAAATCATCTTTTGTAACATTAACAAAACTGTTAATGGAGCAGCATTCTATGAACCTTAGAAAATGACCATTAATATAATCACAAACTGTTTTTGGATTTATTTTTCCAAGTTTGTAGTAAACGTATTATTTGACTGCCTGTTTCATATCCTGACTTTCAATATATTCAAATCTAAGATATTTTCGTGATTTCTTTGTTCTCTTAGCAGTAATAAATGGTCTTATATCCCATACATCATCATTAAAATAGGAACTACCAATCATTATGTTATCAAAGTTTGTATTATTATCTATTACCTGTAGTTGTAACCTCAAGTTAGTTTTTGCCATTTTGCAATTCCTCCAATCTTTCAATGATGACTTTTAAAACCTCTATAATCGGTCCGAAATGCTCTGCATAATGTTCTCCATATATGGCACCTTCTGCAACCTGTCCTCCCAATGAAGCTAAATGGTTTTTATGTGCTTCAAGATATTCAGGTGTAGTTATATAACGACTGCAAGTATAACATCTTTGCCTTTTTATTACAATAGTCATTCTACTGATTAATAATCTATTCACTAACATACATTCTACATTACTTCTTATATTTACTTGTTGTATTAAGGATTATATATACTACATACTATAGATAACATATAAAAATTGCCCCTTAGATACTATTCATAGTATAAACCAGTACCCAAGGCATCAGTCAATAATCAATTTTTCATACATCCAACTAATTGCACAATTATTTAAATGTATTGTAAAAATCTTTCAATTCTTCTTTTACTCCTTCTGAAAGATTATGCCATCTAATTCCCTCTATGGCACCCTCCAAAGCATACAACCTATTTATACACGCAGAATGATCAATGCTTTTTATTCTAGACCAAGCTTCCCTGCTTCCGATATCAGTTAATTGTTCTATTGTTTCTATCCCAACTTGATTTAATTGTTGTTCAACTGTTTTTCCAATATTGGGCAAGGTGGACAATTCTCCCATAGCATCATTCCTCCATTTATATATGATAAACATTTTATTCCATATATTCTATCATACTAAAGTTCATATTTACTGTCATCTTTTATCTTTAGATCTTATGTTAAGGTTCAACGGTCCTAATGCATCTAATACAATTATAACCAAGAAATTTAAATACATCTCATGTTAAGGTTCAACTTATGCGGAAATACAAATTTATAAGGAAGGGATTATAATTTAAATACATCTCATGTTAAGGTTCAACAGTAAATTTTGTATATTCTGTATTAGATGTTGCACCTATTTAAATACATCTCATGTTAAGGTTCAACAAAAAATAGAATCAGCACTAAGCGACATAAAAGATGATTTAAATACATCTCATGTTAAGGTTCAACAATATCTAGAAAAAGTGGATGTATTTAAAGTTTTATTAATTTAAATACATCTCATGTTAAGGTTCAACATTACGGATAGTTCCTGATACATCTATACGCAACTAATTTAAATACATCTCATGTTAAGGTTCAACAAAATCGTTTTTTAAAGAATATGATGTAAAAACAAAATTTAAATACATCTCATGTTAAGGTTCAACTTCAACGAAACCTGTGAAAACACAATAGTTAAGGAGATTTAAATACATCTCATGTTAAGGTTCAACCAGTGCCTCCACAAATAGCAGCAGTATCATTATTAAATTTAAATACATCTCATGTTAAGGTTCAACCCTTTTAGAACCATCAGCATCGTCAGTTATTTGCTGATTTAAATACATCTCATGTTAAGGTTCAACCATGCTGAGTAAACAAAAACGCTACATTTTTCTTTATTTAAATACATCTCATGTTAAGGTTCAACATCAGCTATCTCACCGTTAACACTGCATAATTCCTCATTTAAATACATCTCATGTTAAGGTTCAACTGGAAAATCCATGGATTATTGGATGGAAGGCGTTGAATTTAAATACATCTCATGTTAAGGTTCAACTCCAAATTTGGTCCGTCCTCATTAGCTTGTTTCATTATTTAAATACATCTCATGTTAAGGTTCAACCACAGTAAAATAGCCACTTCTTATTTTCATTATATCTCTAAAGCCCTTAATAATAAAGGCATCTGCTGAAATTTTTCCAACCATTTTTCACTTTTCTACATTCAATCAAAAAAGTGCCCTCATCCATTCAATTTAAACGGATTAAGGCACTTGTGCTTTGCAAATTGGTTGGAAAAACGTTTCTGACTTTCACTTGCCAGGATCTATTCAATAAATCCTTTTGTCTGCATTTTTTCTTTATTGCAAAACAATGCCATTCCTGTTTTCATTTTTCTAAAACTTAATTTTTCATAAAAAGCTTCTTTACCAGGTGAAGCATACAATATAAAATTACACTGTGGAATACAATTTAAAATACCATTAACAATTGTTCTTCCAATATTTTTACCTTGATATTCAGGTAATACTGCTACATCATAAATTGCAGCCTGATAAACTCCATCTGAAATTGCACGACCAAAACCAATTAATTTATTATTATCAAAAACAAATATAACGGTATGACTATTTTTAAAAGCTTTCTCATGCACTTTTCCTTCAAAATATGACATTCCAGCTTTTTTCAATATCTCACATACGTCATCCCAATTAACATTTAAACAATTATATTGAATCTTAAGATCCATATTTTCCCCTCCTTGAAATAGTATAACCTTATCTATAAGTATAAATGCTTACACAGCGTAAGCTTCAAGTGAAATTTCTACATACATTTATAAAAGTCATATTTAAAATTGGTCTTAATATTTAATAAACTCAAAAGTATCAATAAATATGTTACAATGAATTTGTTTGAGGTTTGTATCTAGAAAATATCTATCACTTTATATTGCAGATTTAAGGCTGGATATTTATTAAATATGGAGGATTTTATAAGAGAATACATAGTAGACAATTTGAAAAATAAAATGAGGTATCATGATTTACCTGGTGAAGACACACCTATACTATTTATTCATGGCTTAGAATGTGCCGGATCATTTGATTATCCAGAAGTAGCTGCACAGGTTGATTTAATAAATCACAGACGAATATTAGTAGATCCGCTTGGAAGTGGCTTTAGCGATAAACCTGATAATTATTTGTATACTGTAAAAGAACATGCAGAATACCTATATAATTTTGTTAAGAGTTTAAATCTACATAAATTTATTATTTTTGGACATAGTTTAGGTGGACCTATCGCAATTGAACTTGCAGATAAATGCAAAGATAGTGTTGAGACAATTATTTTAAGCGAGGCAAATCTAGATAAAAGCAGTGAAGATTCATCAAGTTATAAATTTGGAAGTTTTAGAGAAGACGACTTTGTGAATAGCATATTTGATGAAGTTATAAATGGAAATACTATCTATAATTCTATGTGGACAGCAGCATTATCAGTTTGTTCATCTACAGCAATTAGCAGAATTTCAAAATCTGCAGTTGAGGGAGGAAATCCATCATGGCGTGAGATGCTGTATTCACTTAAGTGTAAAAAGACATTTATATTTGGCTAAAAATCTCTTCCAGATGATGACCAAATTGAGCTTAAAAAACACAATATAAATATTGAAATTGTAAAAGCAGCAGGACATTCAATGGCTTGGGAAAATCCTAAAGGATTAGCAGAAGCAATTAAAAAAGGTATTCTTTATGCAAGATTGAATTTTTAATTGCTATATTATTGGCTACATTCCTTCCCGTTTAAATTTCTCAATTTTCAATTTACACTTCCATACAATTCTTATCATTGTCAAAGATATTGCTGCAAGTAATACTGTAAATATTACAAGGATATAGTCACCTGTATTAACTGCTCCTATTAGTTCCACAAAAAAGCAAATAGCTTCTACAAAGGAAAACACCTTAAAAAGATTTCCAATCCTTCTGTATTGAGCAATTTTTGATTCCACATCTGTATACATTTCAAAAGGACCATCTGATGCTTTCTTTTTCAAATATACCCATCTCCACCATTGACCTACAACTTGTACTCCTATATCATTCATAAAAGATGAATAATCAACTGTATCACCGTTCCAATTATCAAGCAAATCTATTTGATAATTGTATTCTCCAGGTTCACATGGTTTAAAAGTGTAAAATCCAAGAAAAAATTTTTTAAATTCCCATCCATCTAAACACATTTTTTTTAGCCAAGCTTCTTCTTCATCTTTATCATAATATAATCTAAATTTTAACATTATTTATATCCCCCTAATCATCCATGTTTTTGCATTACTTACAAGTTCCTCTAGCCTATTGACTTCTTTTTTTAATACTTCTATTCCCGTATTTGTAATCAGGTATTCCTTTTTCTTTCTTGATTTTGTATCCTCACTATATAAATTAATCCATCCTTTTTTAAGCATTGAATTAATAGCACCGTATAAGGTCCCCGGCCCCAACGTTACCCTTCCATTTGTCATTTTGCTCACATCCTGAATAATTCCATATCCATGGTTTGGTTTTTGTGTCGCCAATAAAATATAAAATGAAGCCTCTGTTAAAGGTGTACTATTGTCCAAATCTATCATCCTCCGTTATATCGTCATATGATATATACTAATATATCATCTCCCGATATATATGTCAATAATATTTTATCTAATTTTTAAACATTTTTGTAGAATTATATAATATAATAAAGTCATATGAAGTTGTTCCTCAGTACCGGTAATGGCCATCCAACAACTGCCTTCCGCACCACATATTCCTCCGGCAGCAACAAGCTCTGCTGAAATTCCTGTTAGCATTTCAATAGCTTCAAGTTCTGTTATATAAGTAAATTATATTATTATCCAATTGTAATTACCCATTTTTATTTTAATATAGATTTTATAGAAAATATTAGTGACACCCCTATAGAATTATCAAAAATAATTTCCATGTTGCAATCATTTCATCAAAATGCTAAAATAGTTTCCGAAAGGAAACTATTTTTCGCTAATATTAGGAGGTACTTACTATATGAATAAACGATTATACAATTCTAAATTAGAAGAAGGATTATCACGGCTTCAATGTGAACTTGTTGCTGAAAGAAACAATATAAACACAGAGAATATTTCTTGGTTTCAGTATGATTTATTAGAATCTCTATATCATACAAATGGAAGCCGTCCTGCAGAATTAAGTAATAATTTAGGTGTTTCACGCTCTAAAATATCTAAAGGATTAAAATCTCTTAAAGAGATAGGCTATATAAAACAAGAAAAAAGTAACTCTGATGCAAGAGAGCTTTGGACAGAATTAACAGATAAAGGTTTCAAATTTCTAAAAGAAATACAAAAGGGACATGAACATTTATCTGAAATTGCATCATCTGTTTTAACTTCAGATGAACAAGCACTTTTTGCCGAACTATGCCTTAAAGTAAGTAGAATTTTTGAAGAAAGGAGGAACTAATATGGCAAGAGAAATGATTGAAATCTTCCATGCAAATGAAAATAATCTCAAGGATATATCAGTAAATATTCCCAAAAATAAAATTACTATAATTACAGGTTTATCTGGTTCAGGAAAGTCTTCATTAATTTTTGATACATTAGCTGCTGAATCTCAAAGAATGTTAAATGATACATATTCATCTTACATTCAACAATTACTGCCCCACTATGGAAGGCCTAATGTGGAAAAGATTAATAATCTTCCAGTCTCTATCACTATAGATCAAAAAAAAATAGGTGGAAATGCGCGCTCAACTGTTGGTACAGTCACTGATATCTATACCTTGTTACGTCTTCTCTTTTCTAGAATAGGAAAGCCTTTTGTTGGTTACTCAATGAATTTTTCTTTCAACAATAAAAATGGTATGTGCCCTTGTTGTCAAGGATTAGGAATAATTAAAGACATTAATATTCATAAACTAATAAATTTTGATAAAAGTTTAAATAATGGTGCTATTCTATTTCCTACATTTCAACCAGGTGGATGGCGATTAAGTCGTTATACTGAGTCTGGTTATTTTGATGTTCAAAAGCCAATTAAAGACTATTCAGATTTGGAACTTAATACTTTACTTTATGCAGAGGAAAAAACTCCTGATAATCCCACAATCAATTGGCATAAGACAGCAAAGTATATTGGGCTTATCCCAAGAATTAGAAGCTCCTTTCTAGAAAAAGATCAAAAAAAATATAAAAAAGAACTTGAACAACTTGTTGATGAACAAATTTGTCATCATTGTAATGGAAAGCGTCTTAGTGATATTATTCTATCTTGCAAAATCAAAGGAAAATCAATTGGTGATTGTGCTGACATGTCAATAAGTGAATTAAAATCTTTTCTTCAAATAATCCATGAATCCAAAGTTCAGACAGTTATTGATGATATTCTCAAGCGTTTAAGTACATTAGAAGAAGTTGGATTAGATTATCTTACACTAAATCGCACAACTAATACCTTATCTGGTGGAGAATCTCAACGTATTAAAATGTCAAAACATTTAAATAGCAGTCTCAACGACATTCTCTATATATTTGATGAACCTAGTATGGGTTTACATCCCCACGATATTACTGGTATAAATAAAATATTCAAAGGACTTAAAGAAAAAGGAAATACAGTTATAATTGTAGAGCATGATCCTGATGTGATAAAGATAGCAGACCACATTATTGATATGGGACCAGGCTCAGGCGTTAATGGTGGTAAAATCACTTTTCAGGGAACATATCCACAACTATTAAATAGTGATACAGCTACTGGTGCTGCTTTATCTAAAAAACATAGTATAACTGTAGTAAATAAGAAATTTTATGATTTCTACAAAATTGATAATGCAAAAATGTTTAATTTAAAGAATATCTCTATAAAAATACCTAAGAATGCCTTAACCGTTGTAACTGGAGTAGCCGGTTCTGGTAAAAGTACATTAATTACACGTCTTTTCCGTAATAAATATCCAAATAGTATACTCTTAGACCAAAAAAAAATTTATACCTCTTCTCGTTCAATATTAGCTACTTACGTTGGCTTTTTTGATAAAATTAGAACCATTTTTAGTAAAGCAAGCGGTAAATCACCTTCATTATTTAGCTTCATTGGAGAAGGTGCCTGTCCTTTGTGCAAAGGTAAAGGTATAATAAAAACAGATTTGGCTTTTATGGATGGCATGGAAGAGACTTGTGAATTATGTGAAGGGACAAGATACAAACAGGAACTATCTAATTATAAGTATAAAGGATACACAATAAGTGATATTCTTAATCTCTCAATTGATGAGACTTTAGAAGTTTTTACTGATAAGGCGCTAAAAAAAATATTATATACTATTTCTGAAGTAAACCTAGGTTATATTAAACTTGGGCAATCTCTTGATACTCTGTCCGGTGGAGAACTTCAGAGACTAAAAATAGCTGTAACTCTTTTAAATAGTACTGGTGAAATTTATATATTAGATGAACCAAGCACAGGTTTACATGAGTCAGATATAAAAAAATTGATACAACTATTTCACAAATTAATTAATAAAGAAAAAACTGTTATTATACTAGAACATAATTTAAGTATAATGTGCCATGCTGACTGGATTATTGATTTAGGTTCATTAGGTGGATTTAATGGCGGAAACCTTATATATATGGGATATCCCAATGGTATTACAAAATGTCCTTCATCTTTTACTGGAAAAAGATTATTAGAATATATATCTTAAAAATGTATTAGATGAACTTTATGACTAATCTACTTCTTTCTTACTAATAGGGGGTAATACCAGCAGCCGTGTCATGTACTGAAAAGCATATACTATATAAAGGCAATTTCTAAGTATAGTATCTATATGTATAAAAATAGGCCATATACTGGAATTAATATCCTGATGTGGCCTTAGTTAGTAAACAATATATTAAGAATGCATACTAATAATTATACTTATTAACTTTAGTCATTGCATCTTACCCACTTTAAGCCATTTTATTGAATTGAGTTCATAAGCTTAAAGAAATATTTTGACTCTTGGGTTTTATAAAGATTGTACCAGGAATCTAGGGTTTGCGGTAAGAATACATCTAGAATTTTCAATATATGCAAAGCAAATTCAAGGGGAGCTATTCCAGAAGCAGTAATCAAATTTCCATCAGTTACTACACATTCCTGCTTATAATACTTTTCTCCACCATAGCTTGGGCAGACCATTTTAAGATACCCCAAGTCATTGCTTGTATGAGCTCGCTTATTCAATACTCCCCCCATAGCAAGTCCTATTGTAGCACCACAAATTGCCCCTACAACAATACCTTTCTCTAAATATTTTTCAGCCATTTTTATAATGGGAGCATGAATTGCTTCTGCCCATGTATTCCCACCAGGTAGAATCAAAGCAGCAGTATCTTTAGCACCACACTCTTTAAGTTCAATTTCTGGCAATATTTTAAGACCTCCCATTGTAGTAATAGGGGTCTTGGTAATTCCTACAGTTACTACTTTTAGCGGCATTAATCCCTTTTTGTAGTACCTTCCCGAATTGATTTCAGCGCTTAAATAACCTATTTCCCAATCTGCCATTGTATCAAATACATAAACATATACTGTATTCTTCATTTTCTATTCCTCCACATTCATTTTATTGTTGCTATTTGTTACGGGATGGCCTCAAACTTCATCTCCATCTATTATTCCAGTAAAGCATCCCAAGCATAGGGGTCTACAACCCTATGCTTGGGATGCCCTTGATAACCTGCATAGTATTCAATTTCCATAGAGCATTCATTATATATAAACTAATACTAACATTATTAAGCACATCCTTTCTTAAACATTATATAAAAAGAAAGATGACACCTGTATGTCATCTTTCTAAATTTATTTTCTTGTTACTTGCCAGTTATCTTTGATAAGTCATTTTCAACGTCCTTGCTTACTGCTCCTGTTCCACCAAAAATAGTTACCTCTTTTAGCTTTAAGCTTTGCAAAAATAAATTTTCTTCATTACTTAAGCTAGTATTAATTAACAATATTGGTGCATTGCTATTTGCTGCATAAGTACTTCCTGCTAACGCATCTGGAAAATTATTACCTGATGCTGCACATACTATATCTGCATTCGAACTAAAATACTTCGCAACATTAAGAGAAGTTTGAAATCTATCTGTTCCACCTATTCTCACTACCTTTGACTTATCTATACCTGCAGTTTGGACAACTTGATTTTCTACTGTATCACTTACAGCTCCTTGCAGCCCTATAATATATATCTTATCTGGTTTTATATCTGAAATCTTTTTTCTTACGTAATCAGATATTTCATTTTTTTTCACCAATAATATAGGGTACTGATTTGCCGCTGCTGCACTACTTACTGATATTGCATCTGGATAATTTTCTCCTGATACAATAATTACTGGTGTCCCTTCTTTTACTGCTAGCATATCATTAATTTTTGCATTCGTTTCATATCTGTCCTTACCACCTAATCTCTGGATATTCTTAAAGCCATCCGCCTCCAATTTTTCTTCTACATCTGGATCTACTGCACAATTTCCTCCAAGAATATATATATTTCCTGCTTGATCCATGTTTTCCTTCAAATAAGCTAATACTTTTTCTCTATCCTCCATGCTGTTTCCAACAAGTAGTATTGGTGCCTTTAGCTTATGTGCCAGTACACTTCCTGCTAACGCATCCGGATAATCACCTGACGATGCAAGTATTACATTTGAAACTTTATCCTTATAAGCTGCTTTAGCAATTGCTATAGCTGTATCAACCCTGTTTTGTCCTGATATTCTCTCTAATTGTATATTAGCTGGTGTTGATGATGAACCTCCACTGCCGCCTGATCCTCCACTTGAAGAAGATACTGATTTATTCATTTTGACATCAAATTTCACAATTTCCTGTCCTACAGAAATGGTAGGACTTGTATATTTGTCATATCCTTCTTTATCTACTGTTATATAGTAATCCGTATTAGGGAATACCATAAAGCCATACGCCCCACTAGCATCACTCACTTGTGGATTTTTATTTTTATTTGGCTTAAAATCATCTATAATTGGAAGCGATACTGCTGTATCTGGAGTTTTCCCATTTGCCTTGTTTCTATCTGTATTTGCATAATAAAGCGTTAAGTTTGCTCCATCAATTATCTTTCCTGTAACTGAATCCGTTATTATTCCATAAGGGTCAATTAGCGTACTAGTTATACTTACAGCTCCACTTTCAGAAACTTTTACATCAATCGTTCCAATAATAATCTTCTGACCATTGCCAACATCAAGCGTTACATTTATTTATGATTGTGTACCATTTGCTAAATCTTTAACTTTAATAGTTCCATCCGATGACAATGTAACATTAGTATTTCCTGTTGTTGAAAAACTTAACCCTGAAATATCCGCTAAAGGTGATACTGTACCATCTGGTGTCCTTAATACTATAGCATCCTGAGACTTTACTGCCACAGTTTTAGTTCCATCTGTTTCTGTAGTTACTTGTGCTTTTATTCCCTGAACAGGTTTGCCAGAGTCATCTACTACACTACCTGTTGTTTCTACAGGTGTTGGGTCTGGTGGTACTATAGCATTTACAGTTACCGTATATGTCACCTTCGTTGTTCCATCTTCTGCTGTCACTACTAGCTTATCTCCACTTACTACAGTGTCATGCAGTAATGCTTCGTCAAAACTCTCATGGGATTCTCCCTTAGCTATGGCTGCTATAAACTCTGCCTTTGTTGTCCCATTTGGTACATTTGTTATTGTTTCATCTCCTGTATCTCCTGCGCTTACTGTGTAGCTTGTAGATGTCACTATTGCTACCGTACTTTTTGCAGGACTCACTGTAATTGTAAATTCATAACTATCTGATGGCTCACACACTCCATCATCATTTACCGTCACTGTAAATGTTTTTGTTCCTGCTTCCGTTGGCGTTCCTGACAAAACTCCATCTTCTGAAAGGTTCAATCCTGCTGGTAGGTTTCCTGCTGTTACAATGTAAGTCTTATTTCCTGTTCCCCCAGCTGCTGTAAATGTATATTGAGTATACGGAACTCCTACTGTTCCTGCTGGCGGCAGGTCATCTATTCCTATTGTCACCGTCACTCCACTTACTGTTAAGGTTATGTTCTTGCTGTCTGATATTCCTAAACTATCTACCCAGCTGCTTCCATTCCAGCTTTGCTTTTTATAAGTTACAATTATTGTATAACTTCCCACAGTACCTGTTACATAATTTGCATTATAACTTGTCCCATTAAAACTAAAGCTACCACCTTTTCCTAATTCTGTAGATGTCCACGTATTTGGTATATATCTCTCGTCTCCAACTATTGATCCTGCCACTTCCTGTCTATCTCCTGATGCTGTTATGGTTATAGTTCCACCTGCTGTTATACTACTAGTACTTAAGTCTACTGTATTATTCGATGCATTTGCAGCAGTTGGTGCTGGATTCACTGTAATTGTGTATGTCACCTTTGTTGTTCCATCTTCTGCCATAACTACTAGTTTGTCTCCACTTACTATAGTGTCATGCAGTAATGCTTCGTCAAAACTCTCATGGGATTCTCCCTTAGCTATGGCTGCTATAAACTCTGCCTTTGTTGTCCCATTTGGTACATTTGTTATTGTTTCATCTCCTGTATCTCCTGCGCTTACTGTGTAGCTTGTAGATGTCACTATTGCTACCGTACTTTTTGCAGGACTCACTGTAATTGTAAATTCATAACTATCTGATGGCTCACACACTCCATCATCATTTACCGTCACTGTAAATGTTTTTGTTCCTGCTTCCGTTGGCGTTCCTGACAAAACTCCATCTTCTGAAAGGTTCAATCCTGCTGGTAGGTTTCCTGCTGTTACAATGTAAGTCTTATTTCCTGTTCCCCCAGCTGCTGTAAATGTGTATTGAGTATATGGAACTCCTACTGTTCCTGCTGGCGGCAGGTCATCTGTTCCTATTGTCACCGTTACTTCACTTACTGTTAAGGTTACATCCTTGCTGTCTACTGCTCCAGCAATATCTTCCCATGCACTTCCATTCCATTTCTGCTTTTTATAATTTGCTGTTATTGTATAGCTTCCAGGTGTATCTGATTGGTATGATGATGTATAAATATCATCACTCAATTCAAAGTTTCCACTTTTACCTGATTCTGTAGACGTCCACGTACTTGGTATATATCTCTCATCACCAACTACAGATCCTGCTTCTTCCTGTCTATCTCCTCCTGCTGTTATTATTACTGTTCCTCCAGCAGCTATACTGTCTCCATCCAAACTTATTGTGTTATTCGATGCATTTGCAGCAATTGGTTTAGGATTTACTGTTACTGTATACGTCACCTTTGTCGTTCCATCTTCTGCTGTTACTACTAGCTTGTCTCCACTTACCACTGGGTCATGCAGTGATGCTTCATCAAAGCTCTCATGGGATTCTCCCTTTGTCAGTGCTGCTATAAAGTCTGCTTTTGTTGTCCCATATGGTACATTTGTTATACTCTCATCTGCCGTTCCTCCTGCACTTACTGTATAGCTGTCTGATGTCACCGTTGCTACATTACTTGATGAACTAGGAAAAAAATCATTTACATCTCCTGTAATAAATCCATAACTCAAACTAGTGTTATCAAAATAATGAACCATTAATTTATCTGTTTGAGGTATAATTGGATATATGGTAACACTATATTGGTTTGCTGCATCTTTAAGATAATTTAGGCTGTCAATATCCATTTTACCTTTTGTCCATTTACTGCTTCCTGCCTTCATGCCATAAAAATATAGTCCGTTTATTTGCCAACTATCAGGATCATATACTTCTGAGATAAAATACATATTATCATTTGCATCAATTACCAGATCTCCAAGGTCTCCACAATTACAAGAAAGTATATCTTTAGCTTCTATGGGGGATGTTACCCATGCACCATCATCTCCTGTATTGGAAACGATTCCATTTCCTCCATTTAAACTATCAGTATACGCTAAGTATATATTACCTGCCGAATTCGTAACCGCACCATAAATATCATATCCACATCCTTTTGTAGAACCTTCAAGTATTTGAGTAGGATTATCATATGGATAAGCAAGAGCATATACATCATTACCATTACTTCTTGTTATAGTATAAATAATGCTAAATTTTCCTGAAGCATCACTGACAAAATACTTTATGCTTGCTGATTCACCAGAAGACAAATTCAAAGGTAATTCTTTAACTTGTGACCACGTACTATTTGAATTTGTACCAGATTTAGCAACAATATAACTATCTGAACTATTATTACTATTTCTTTTTATGTATGCTAAAGTAATATCACCAGAAGCATTTATTTGCATTTTAGCATATTCATACTGATAATGTGTAACTGAAAGTGACCCATCACTAAGAGCTTGTGTTTCAATTGCACTAAAAGATCCATCCCATGTTCCTGAATTTATGTTGTATTTTCCAAAACATAACTCTTTATTGTATTTGCAATATAAACCATTGTCAGTATTGAAAACTGTTCCATTCTCAACAACTGCAATGTTTAAAATTCCAGATGAATCTATAAGCATAGAAATTCCATCATAATAATTGCTATCTTGGTTTAGTTCTATCTTTGAATTTAAGTTAACAATACTTGTCCATATATTAGTGGATGGAACATATTTGTATATCTTATAATCAATGGTACCAGAACCGCCTTTTACACTTCCTTGTACAGCAAAAGCACAATACATATCACCATTTGGCGCTTTCGTAATTGCCATGGGACTTCCATAATAAGAGCTTCCCGAACCATAAATGCCAGAGGTTACGGATGCCTTAACCGGGTTATAATATACAAATGTTAGTAAAATAGCACTAACCATAAATAGAAAAACTCTTATTAAAGTAAAAAAAGCTATTTTTTGCTGTCCAGATACTGTACTTTTTGTACAATCCATATTAACACCTCTTTTCTATAAATTATTAGTCAGCTACAATTTAAATTGCAATTCAATTTTATGATGTAAAAATAGCTGCTGATTAAAAACTAATTTTTTTACAGCCTAATTGATTTCCCCCCTTATTATTGAAAATATCATAGTTGTAGCATAAACCGACCTTTTTTGACATGTATTTATTATATCATGAAATTCTGATAATACAGAAAATTTTTACTAGATATTAAATAAAAACTAATTATATTTATTCCTAAATTTAAACTTTTCAGATCATATAAAAAAATGATCTCAAAAAAAATTTCCCCCTAGATACTATCCAGTACGCTCTCGAAAACTCAGAGAGCTTGATTTTTATATAGTATAAGGTTCAGCATCTCTGCTTCACCCCTAATATTTAAGCTAAATTAATATCATATTTTCCAATAAACTTATTACCAGTAGCATC
>NZ_LROR01000071.1:0-27111 GCF_001675205.1 Clostridium coskatii
AGAATCAAAGAGAAACTAGGATGGATGAGTCCTGTTGAATACAGACTCAGCCTCTTGGCTGCATAAATTAGCGAGGCAGCCGAAACTGTCTCGCTAATAAAGTCTAACTTTTAGGGGTCACCTCATTGATTTTGATAGTGTTTTTACTATATTTATTACTTATATTTAGGTATTTCAAATTCTAATGTTAAATTAGAACCTGCTGTTATATCCTGCATTTCCTTTATTATATTTGGTATTTGTTTATATGCCCAAGATATATCTGTAGCATACTCATGCTGTCCGGGATTTCCAGGATCCCACCTCATTTTATAAAGAGTGTTTTGATTTGTTGATGGATTGTTTATATACCACTTTCCTATCCACTGTGCTCCACCTGAAATAGCACTCTCTACAGTAGTCCATCCATTCTCATATGCAGTTTTAGTCCCATTTAAAACAGCATTATCGTCTGTAGCATTTATTCCAAAGAAATTATATACAGGTACTCCATAAATATAATTTCCATTGCTATCCGTTGCTCCACCATTTGCAAGCTTAGAAGTACCATTTCCTGTTTCAAGCATAGCATGTGAAACTAAATAAGCTACGCTTATATTATTATTTTTAGCTGCATCTAAAAATGCTTGTCCTTTTCCATCAAAAATTCCTTTTCCTTTTAGAAAATTATTTAGGCTATCTGCTGTAACGCCATCAGCATATGTAAGCTTTAAAAATTGATATTTACCATAACTGTCAAGAAAATTATTAGGATCCGCATAATATTTTATCTGATTTTTAGTTGCAGCATTGTCCATTACATTAGCTGCTACAAATACAGGTGTACTATCTGAATTTAATTGCGTATTTACCATATCATCTAAAGATATATCATAGTTTGCATATTCATTTGACCCAGCATCTATACTATCCACACATCTAAAGTAATCTACAAAATAATTATCATACTCTGTATTTCCATCTTTATGGGCTCCAGTAGCTCCTGTCCTTTTCACATAAATTACCGCTTTGTATTTTTGACCGTTAGTACCTGCACTCAACGTTTTTAAAGCTGTTATTTTTCCGCTATCCTCGCTAGTGTATCCATTTGTAAGTTCAGTATAATTTCCATCCTTGTCATTTTGTCCATTTACAAAAATTCTGTACTGTACATCTGATGAGCTATCACATTGTATAAAAAACCCTTGTTTCTCAGATGACAAAAGTGGTGCATATTCAAATTTATTGGAAGTTATCTTAGGAAGATCTGTATAACTTGTCCCATCTGAATATTTATTACTTGTAGTAAACTGCATACTTAAAGGATTGGACAAATTTTTTCCTGAAACTGATTTTAATCCTTCCCCTATAACAAGATTATATTTTTCACTTGGATCATATCCTGATACCTTAGGACTTACCAATACAGTACTTGGATCATTTCCCAAAGTTACTGCCACAGGAACCTGAACATTATTTTTATCAGTAACTTGTATATTAGTACTATTTACAGTACTTGGCTCCAAATTGCTGCTGAATTTAACAGTCCACTCTTTATTGGTATCAATATTTATCCTAGGAGATCCCAGCGAAGAATCTGCAGATACCTTAAATTGAAAAGCCACTAGTGCAAAAGCTGCTGTTATTATAAGTGTCTTTACATTCTTATTCAATTTTTACCCCCCAAAATATCTTAATTATAATTATCCTATTACTTGAACGTATTACCCTAGATAAAAGTCTTTACTTATTGGCATTTTCGTAATTACTATTTGTAAGTCGTCTTTTAAATTCATTCATTCCATATCTTTCACTTACATATACTCTGTGCAAAGTATATATTCCTTGGTCTTTATTAGCCCACCCCCCTGCTGTAGTAAAAGCCATGCTATATCCTTCTGCCTTTAAAGCTTTTATAGCATTTTCATTCCATTTGCCATAAGGATATGCAATATACTTTACTTTTTTATTAAGAAGTTTTTCTAAGAATTCCTTTGAATCTTTTAAAGTCTGTATTTGTTTGTCATAAGTTAACCTATCCAGCTTATCATGATTTACGGTGTGGCTTTCAATATCCATACCATAACTATCCATCTGCTTCAACTCACTAGAAGTTAAAAAATCTTTCTCATTATTTATACTACTTGTAATCATAAACACGGTAGCCTTAAATCCAAACTCCTTTAAAACAGGAAAAGCATTTTCATAGTTATCCTTATATCCGTCATCAAGAGTTATCACTACAGATTTATTAGGTACTGGTTTATTATAAGCTAAAAAATTATAAAGTTCATTTAAAGTAAGGGTGGTATATCCATTATCCTTTAAATACTTCATCTGTTCTCTAAATCTTTCCTTTGGCACCCTTAATTCATTTCCCTTTTCATAATCTATGGAATGATAATATAAAATAGGAATAGATTGAGAGTTATATTTTATATTTTTCCCTGTAAATTCTCTATCCTTAACGTGTTCTACCTTTTTTATATTTGTTTGATTTTTTTTATCAGACTTTACATTTGATTTATTATCGACCTTTTTTTGGTCATTTGAAGATACAAGTTTATTTTTGTAAACACTATGTGCGCCAATTATAAAGAAAATCAATAAAACTAGAGCAATTAAACCTTTTATATTTTTGTTTTTCATATTATCGCTTCTTTCCAACCTAACCTGGATGGTACCCTCACTTTTCTCATTAGTTATATAGATTACAAATTTTCCAGTAAATAAAGTAGGCTTTTTCCTAAATTTATTATATCAAACAATCATATACATAAAAAGTTTAATTTCAAAAGTCTATAAGCTGATTTTTTGCTTTAAGCTATTGTTTTAAATTCATATCCCTGATCTTTTAGATATTCGATAATCTGAGGTAATGCTCTAGCTGTTTCTTCTTTACCATAAGTATCATGCATAAGTATAACAACTTTTTGTTGTGAACCCACACTTCTTTTTACGTGTTCTAAAAGCTGATCTGCATTTTTTCTTCTTCCTTCTGCATCAAAATCATAGGCATTCCAATCTATGCTGTACATACCTTTTTCCTTTAGTCTTGCATTAAATTCATTTAAATTAGGATCGTGATAGTATGCCCTTGACATATAACCTCCTGGAAGTCTTAGTACTCTAGTATTAAAGTCTTGTCCAACAATATTTCTTATAGCTGTATTATCCTGTTCAACTTCTGCCATAACAGTACCTACATCAAGTCTATTTCCAGGATACAACTTTCTCATACTGTGTGTATAAGTATGATTTCCAATAGCATGTCCCTCTTTTAGTATTTCTTTTACTAGTTCCTTACTTTTTTCATTTTTTTCTACATTTTCTCCTAGCAGACAAAAAGTTGCTTTCACATTATAATTTTTCAAAGTATTCAATATTATTGGTGTCACAGTAGTAGAAGGTCCATCATCAAAAGTTAGAAATGCTATCTTCTTTCCATCATTTGGAGCTTTATTGTCCAATATATCTTTTACTTTTTGTGCATCATAAGTATATTTCATTCCATCTTCAGATACATTATGTCTAATGTTTTTGTTCTTATCTGAATCTTGTTTATTACTACTTTTCACATTACTTTTAGATGTCTTTTTCTCACTAACTTCACTCCCAGCTTTTTTATCAGCAGATATTACCTTATTAGTTTTTGATTTATTCCCATGAAAATAATTATATCCTCCATAGGACAAGCCAAAGACTACAATTAATCCAAGTAACATCAATCCACCATTTTTTAAAATCTTACTAAAGTTGTTCCTTGTTGTCATTATATATTATCTCCCATCCACTTTTATTAAATTAAACTCCGCATAAAAATCCTTTCTCTAACATATTAAAACATGTATCTTCATTTTTGTTAAACAAAATATTAACAAAGTGTAAATTATTTTAGCTTTCGTTACATTTATAAGACCTATTGTACGTTTGATTCGAAATAAAAACTATATTCAACATTATCCACAACATTATTACATATTTTGTGGATAACATGTTATTTTTAAATAATATAAGTTATCTTTTTCCTCTAATTTTCTGTCTAGGATAAAATTTAAAATATAATACAAGTATCTTATTACTGCTATATTAAAAAAATACCTCCGAATAATAGCCATAGGTACTGCATATCTAATAATATGATAAATACTACTAGTTGTTGACTTTTCCACATTATCCACAGATAATATGTTAATAAGTTGTGTTATTAACGTATTATCTCTAAAACAAAATTTGTTTACATGTTATTTTTATATCATTTATCCACATTATCCACAATTTTGTGGACAATATGTGGATAACATATTATTTAGTAACAAATTTAACCCTATATCCATATAATATTATTAACCACATAGTCACAAAGCTCATAAAACACAACTAACATTTTCCAATACAAAACAATATACCTTTTTATCTCAAAAATTAAGGGGATTACCTGTCCCCTTAATTTTATAATTGCAATTGATTAAATATTTTTGGTAATTTTCTTAACATATTTTTAAACTTATGTTATTATTATAGTAAGATCTTTTTATGGAAGGTGAGGTTATTTATGAAAGATAACGTTATCAAGGTAGATTTTTCAAGAAATAGGAAAAAAGATCCATTTTCACTTCTATTACTAATAAAGAAAACTTATAAAAAATTCTTTTACTCTATGTTTAAATCCTATAAAACAAAAGATAAAAATAATAAAAATATAATTCGAAGTTTTAAAGATATATCTTAAGGTGCCATTAAGTGCACCTTTTTATTATGTGTGTTAAAATATAATAAAAATATCTAGGAGGAATTAAATGTGAAAATCGGGCTTGGTTATGATGTCCATAAATTAGTTTATAATAGACCTCTTATTTTAGGAGGCGTAAATATCCCTTTTGAAAAAGGTCTTATGGGACATTCAGATGCAGATGTACTTCTTCATGCAATAATGGATAGTCTCCTTGGAGCCTTGTGTCTAGGTGATATCGGCAAGCATTTCCCTGATAATGATAATAAATATAAGAACATATGTAGTCTTAAATTGCTGTCACATGTATCAGCTTTGATTAAAGAAAAAGGATATACTATAGGGAACATAGATTCTATTATAATAGCCGAAAAGCCTAAACTTTCTTCATACATACAAGATATGAGGGTAAATATAGCTAAAACTCTAAATGTAACTACAGCCGTAATAAGTGTAAAAGCCACTACAGAGGAAGGTCTTGGCTTTACCGGCAAAGGAGAAGGCATAGCCGCTCAAAGCATCTGTTTGTTAACAGCTAATTCAAAATAAGCTGCCCATAAACAGGGTGCATGGGAGTGCTATATCAGGTAGTCATCGGATAAAAAATAACTTACCTAAATTTAATTTGATAAATCTAGGTAAGTTGCATGAAGTATCACGATAAACTCATTTTTATCCCTTCTACTTTCCTTCATAGTTATTTACTATATTTTGAACTAGTTTCTTAATTGCACTCGCCTGGCAAATTAAAGACATTACCACAAAAAAGATACCTATCCTCTCTTCATCATCAGATTTTAAGTCCATATCCTTTACCATGTCTTGAAATTTTTGTTCATTAAAATGTTCTTTACTCATCAAATCATCAAGGCTATTGTTATGCAAATCTGAAAATATCTTATAGGCTTTTTCCCAAGATATTATATCATCTTCTCCATCGTTTATCTCATTAAAGGCAAGTCTAAAAACCTTTTTTATTTCCTCTGTGGTTAATATAGGTCTCATATAACTTAATAAAATAAGCTGTGTCAAATGAACTTTTGTATATCCCCTTTTTTTCCCATCTTCGGGTTTAGATATGACTTCATTTTTAATATAATTCTGTACTATATTATTTGTGTATTTTTCACCCTGAAACTTATCATTTAGATAGTCTGTAACTTGAGATAAAAATAAATCATACCTTGGCAAATCCTCATAAGGTACTATAGTATTATCTGATATATTCTTAGCAACTTTGTTTATATATTCCATGCCAAATTTGTGTTCTTTCATTATTTACAACCTCCAAAATAACAGTTATTTTAACCTTAAAAAACCATATTAATATTATATGTTATATATATATTCTTTACAAACTAACTATTTATTAAATCCACGGGAATTTGTTACATTTTCTATATATATCATGATAAACCATAATAAATCCTATTAAACCGTCTTAAATTGCCCAAAATAAGTTAATCTAATACTTGTTATAAGTTATATAATACTGTATAATGCTCTCATACTTAATGTTATAAAAATTTAATAATATTAATATCCACTAGCTATAAATATTATGTTACCATATAAGAAAAGATTATTTTCTTTAAGGGGGTGGCTAAAGTTAAGTTAAATAAAAAACTTTTTATTATATCATTAGTGATGGCTTTTTTGTTCTTATCAGTAGATTTGTTTACACCACAGGGAAATATCTTAAACATAAATAACAATACTGTATATGCAAGAAGCTCTGGTGGATTTAAATCAAGTGGATTTTCACACAGCACAAGTAGTTTTTCACATAGTAGTAGTTCCAAATCTTCTGGTGGTAGTTTTAAATCGGGTAGCTTTTCTTCCCCTAACTCTACCTATAAACAAAAAAATAGCAGTAATAGTTCTGGAGGAGATTTTAAGTCAGGCAGTTTTTCTAATACACCTAATTCTTCTTCAAAATCTAGTAATCAAAATACTAACCAAAATAATTCTGGCTCCGGTCAAAATTATAGCAGTAGAAGTCATAGGTCCTTTTTTCCTATACCTATACCCATCCCTATACCCTGGGGACACAGCTCTAGCTATTATGGATATGGTGGAGGTCATAGTCTTTTAGCAAACTTCTTTTGGGGCTTTGTTAAATTTGTAATATTAATTTTAATATTACTATTTATTATAAGAAAGATAAAAAAATTTAGAAATAGAAAATAATGAGGAGGATTTTTTATGGGAGTATTAAAAAGAGTATCAAATATTTTTAGGGCAAAAGTAAACAATACTTTAGATGATATTGAAAACCCTATTGAATTACTTGATCAAAAACTAAGGGATATGGATGACAGCCTAAACAAAGCTAAATTATCATCAGCACAAATACTAGGTAATGTTCATGAAATTGAAAAGAAAATGGAAGAATCAAAAAGAGTATCTACTGAATTTGATGAAAAAGTAAAACTTGCAATGAGTAAAGGAAATGAAGAATTAGCTAAAAAGGCTCTAGCTAGGAAATTAGAAGCTGATAAAAGTTACAGTTCTTTAGAAGCCAGTTACAAAGATGCTTGCCAAAAAGCTGAAGCAGTTAAAAGTAAGTTAAAAGAACTAGAAGAAGAAATACACAAAACTAGAGTATATAGAGATGAGGCTGCAGCAAGATTTAATAATGCAGAAGCCTCTAAAAAAGTAAATGAAATACTATCTAATGTAGAAACAGGAAGCAATAAAATAAATATTGATGACATCGAAAGAAAAATTCAAAAGAAAGAATCTTTGGCTGAAGGCCTTGGAGATTTAAGAGAAGAAGATTCTTTAGAAAAAGAATTTAAAAAATTAGATGAAGTTGACCTTGATAAAGAATTGGAAAAATATAAACAAAATTAGGTGATATCATGAGTAAAGCTAACCAGTTCTTAAAATGTGAAAAAGATAAGTACGGCAAAATATTTGTAGCTATAAATTATGCTATAGATAACATTTCTCCTTTTTTAGATAAAGATATTTTAAATAGGAGAAAATATGTATCCAAAATATCAACCTTAAAAAAATATATAGATTTAATTGAAGCTGCACAAGGTGAACTTGATACAGGAGGCTTTTTAAACAAGCTAAAAAGTGATAAATATATTTCTTTACTAGAAGATTATAAAAATGATAATTTAGAATCTTTATTCCAACTTGAGAAATGCAGCACCTGTCAATGCCTTAACTGTACTTCAGATTGTAAATTTGACAGTTGCCTTGGATGTAAAAGTGGTTCTAAAATCGTAAATTGTGATAAAAAGAAGATAAACATTACAAGGCATGATAGCTTTTCTTTAAATCTTACTAACGATAAAACTGGTGAAAGTGATAGGTATACAGTACTAGCCGTTCTTCAAGATGTACAATTAGACAGAAAGTATATAATAATAGAAAATACCTTATCTAAAGAAAAATTTATTCTGTATTATTATCCTGGGATTTCAGAAGACAGTTATGGAGAAATTTCCGATGCAGAAGAATTTGACTTTATAGTCTCAACTTTTCAAAGTATAGAAGAATAAACGAATTTTCAGACACTTGTCCACAGAAATCATGAACTTATCAACATTTTCTGTGGATAAGTTATAAATATTGATATTAATACAACACTTCTAATCAAATTTCAACTTTTATATATTAGCATAAACAAAATTCTAATTTATCAATTCATAGTGTCATAAGCAAGAACTTATCCACAATGTGGATAAGTTCTTGCTTAGTTTAAATATAATTGTTATTTATCTTAACTCTTAAATAATTTAATGCTTCTTCTCTAGTTTGTATTTTTCCTAAATATCTAAGTCTTATCACATCTTCAAGAGCATTTTTTACCTCAGGCCCTGATATATTTAAAATCTGAATAACATCATTTCCATTTAAAATCTTATTCTCGTTTATACTGCAGTATAATTCATACTCTTTTAGCATATCTTCAATAAACATTTTAAATCTAACTTTCTCATTTTCAACATCCAAAAGCATTCTTGTAGCATAGTTATCACAATATGCAGCAGTTAGTATTTCTATTATATATCCATCATATTTTGAAAAAAACTTATAAAAATCATTCTTCTTATCTTTAGAATTTTGTTTAAAAATCTTTAGCGGATACATATGGCCCTCTACTATATTCTCTATATAGCTTTCTGCTTTTTTTGGGAATTTCATGTTCCTACAGAAATTCCTAGCTATAGCAGCTCCTTTCATTTCATGTCCCCAAAAACTTACTTTGTCTCCGTCCTTTCTATAAGCCTCATATTTACCAATATCATGCAAAAAGCAAGCTAAAGACATATACTCTCTCAACTTAAAGTCACCTATTTTATCTTGAAACACATGTAAATTTAATCCCTTAACACTTACCTTACCATTTAAGATATTCTTAAATACACAATAAGTTAAATTCATATGAGTAAATACGTCTTCTATATGATATGCACATTTTCCTATAGTTTTTAATTCTTCTATATAAGGTATAATATTTTTTAGTATTCCATAGTTATCTAAAACTTCAAAAGCCTTTCCATAATCATCCCTTTCCAATATAAGCATAAATTCTTTAAAGACTCTTTCCATAGGCATATCCATTATTTTGTAACATAATTTTTCAATGCATTTTTCCGTATCTAAATTAAAATGCATTCCATAAGATATACAAAATCTAATACCTCTAAGTATCCTGATGGGATCATTTTCTAAGCTCATATCCGTTACACTTTTAATTATTCTATTATCAATAGATCTTCTTCCATAAAAGGGATCAATAACTTTAACTTTATCTCCACTAAGTTTTATAGCTATAGCGTTCATAGTAAAATCTCTTTTCTTCAAATCCTCCTCAATAGAATCCCCCTCCATGAGAGATATATCTATCGAATTATTTCCTAGCATACATCTATATATACCTATTTCCTGCTTTATAGGGAAAAATTTATATTGTCTATTTTCGAGTTCCTCCATAAATTTTTCAATATTTCCGTTAAATATAAAATCTATATCCTTTGGTTGAGCTGTTATACTAATTAATCTATCTCTTATATACCCACCAACTAAATAAACTTCTCCTCCTACTTTACTTATTACTTCTCTTGTGCTTTTAATAAAGTCTTTCACATAATCCAAATTAATCACCTACTTACTTATTATTTTATCACATAGAAATACTCTATTTCTATAAATAAAATTTCCTTTTTTTAAAATTATCAACATTATGTGTCTAAATTACAGATATATTTGGGTAAAACTAATTCCCATACAACCTGCTCTACTTCTATTTATTAAATCGTACATCTCTTATTTTAATATAAATACTCTCTTATATCCATATAGATTATCAATATTAAATTTCTTATCGAAAATTTCGACTTTAAATATTTAATTATCCATTTAGTTACTATTTTATAAAAAATATTTTTTCAAATTTCCTGATTTTGTACTTAATTTTAATATTAATTTCTTACATTTAAATCCTTGTTTATCATATATTATAAACTTTTATTAATATTGTTATTGACTTTTGAATATTATGGTAGTATATTAACTTTAGATGGAATTTGATTAGAAATTTGTAAAATGTTTTATGAAATTATATTGACTTTTAATGTAATTTTTGCTATTATCTAATTATAGTCGTGTCGAATTATGGAATTAGAGGAGGAAAATCAATGAAATCAACAGGTGTTGTAAGAAGAGTAGACGAGCTAGGAAGAATTGTCATTCCTATAGAATTGAGGAGAACTTTAGACATTGCTGAAAAAGATGCCTTAGAAATATATGTAGATGGTGAACAAATTATATTAAAGAAGTATGAGCCTGCATGTATCTTCTGCGGTGACGCAAGAGACGTTGTAAATTATAGAGGTAAGAATATCTGCAAAAGTTGTTTAAATGAATTAAAAGAAGGCAAATAATTATTATTTAAAAGACCTGCATTATAATTATAATGTAGGTCTTTTTTCTATATTCAACTTATAAATGAATATTACGTTAAGATAGCCATTGAACAATTTAAGGTAAAAAAAACATAGCTAAATTTCCTAAATACAAAATGGATTTAACTATGTATGTATATTTAAATTTAAAAATAATATGTCATTAAATTATTATCTAACTCTTCTTCCACCCGTAAAATCTGATCTATTGTCCAAAGATGCTATTTTAACTACATCTCCTGTTTTAGGTGCATTAATAAACTGTCCACCACCTACATATATTCCTACATGATACGCTGGAGAACCAAAGAAAACCAAATCTCCTGGCTGAAGTTCATCTCTTGACACAGCTGTACCTACCGTTTGCTGTTCCTGCGAAGTTCTTGGCAAATCAATTCCAAAATGGGCATATACATATTGAACCAATCCTGAACAATCAAATCCTGAAGGAGATGTTCCTCCCCATACATATGGAACTCCTAAAAAGTTAGAAGCATATGCTACTACTGCATCAGATGATGCTATAGAACTTCCGCCTCTTGAAGCACTTTGTTGAACATTACTTGCAGCTGAAGCAACTGCTTTTAGAGTTGCTTGATTAGCAACTTCTAAAGACTTTTCTTGTGCATCTAAGGATGCTATTACATTTTTTGCACTTTCTTTATCACTATTAAGCTTGGCCAACTTTTTTTCATTTTCTGACTTTAGTGCCAATAGCTTATTATTTTCATTATTTAATTTTTCTTTTCCATTAGCTAATTGCTCTTTTTTATCTTTTAAATTTCCTATAACATTCTTATCAAAACCCATTACTTTTTTAACATTATCTACCCTAGATATAAAATCATTTAAATTATCTGCATTCAATATTACTCCCAGGTAACTACTTATGCCATTTATGTACATAGCCTTTACTCTTTGATTGAACACTTGCTGCTGATTTTCCATATTTTTTTGGGCGGAATCTATATTAGCTTGAGTTTGTTTTATATTATTAGAAATTGAGGCAATACTCTTCTTATTATTTTCTAAGTCATTCATAGTCTGTGTTATCTGGTTGTCCATTTTTTCAGCTTTAACTTCCAATTCCTGCTTTTGTTGTTTAACCTGCTCTAATGAAGTCGATGAACTTGATGCACTTGGCGCGGCTAAAACATTTGCCCCTGTTGACAATGCCAAAGTTAACGCAATTGCAACAGATAAGGTTCTTTTATTCAAAACTTTTCTACCTCCTCGTAAAATATTTAATAGCTTACAAATTTGAACTTCTCATAACCCCTAAAATCTGAGATTAGTAAGTAACGTATATCTATTATAACATTAAATTGATATGTACCTCAACACATGTATAAAATTTTCAGAAGAAATATTGCAAATTTTAAATAAAGTCAAATATTATTTTAATAATTTATTAATTATATTTTATGTTTATTAACAATTTTTCATAAAAAATATGTAAATTTTAAACTTGCCTTTATTTTCTAACTATAGGCCTAAAAATTCTTATAAAATTCACATTTGGAAAGTTTCCTGTTTTCTATTTACCACATCGTATCTTTTATGTTTATATCTGTAAAACAAAAAACATAGCTAAATTCTCAAGTACAAAATGGATTTAGCTATGTATGTATACTGAAATTTAAAAAAATATGTCACTCAATTATTATTTAACTCTTCTTCCACCTGTAAAATCTGATCTGTTATCTAAAGCTGCTATTCTAACTGAAAGCCCAGTACGTGGTGCTTCAATAAACTGACCATCACCTACATACATTCCTACATGATATGCTGGAGAACCAAAGAAAACTAAATCTCCCGGCTTAAGCTCATCTCTTGATACAGGTGTGCCTACATTTTGCTGTTCCTCTGAAGTTCTTGGCAAATTAATTCCAAAGTTTGCATATACATATTGAACTAATCCTGAACAATCAAACCCTGAAGGAGATGTTCCTCCATATACATAAGGAACTCCTAAAAAGTTAGAAGCATATGCTACTACTGCATCAGATGATATTATGGTACCTCCTCTTGAAGCACTAACATTACTTGCAGCTGAAGCAATTGCCTTTAAAGTTGCTTGATCAGTAATTTCTAAAGACTTTTCTTGTGCATCTAAAGATGCTATTACATTTTTTGCACTTTCTTTATCACTATTAAGCTTGGCCAACTTTTTTTCATTTTCTGACTTTAGTGCCAATAGCTTATTATTCTCATTATTTAATTTTTCTTTTCCATTAGCTAATTGCTCTTTTTTACTTTTTAAATTGCCTACAACATTCTTGTCAAAACTCATTACTTTTCCGACATTATCTACTCTAGATATAAAATCGTTTAAATTATTTGCATTTAATATTGCTCCCAGATAACCACTCATGTTATTTGTATACATAGCCTTTGCTCTTTGATTAAATACTTTCTGCTGGCTTTCTATACTAGCTTGCACAGAATCTATATTAGCTTGAGTTTGTTTTATGCTATTAGAAACTGAGGCAATACTTTTTTTATTATTTTCTAAGTCATTCATAGTTTGTATTACTTGGTTGTCCATTTTTTCAGCTTTAACTTCCAATTCCTGCTTTTGTTGTTTAACCTGCTCTAATGAAGTTGATGAACTTGATGCACCTGGCGCGGCTAAAACATTTGCCCCTGTTGACAATGCCAAAGTTAATGCAATTGCAACAGATAAGGTTCTTTTATTCAAAACTTTTCTACCTCCTCGTAAAATACTTAACAGCTTACAAATTTCAGCCCCTTATAACCATAAAAAACTCAAATTCGCAAATAACATGTTTCCATTATACCATTAAATTGGTATATACCTCAACACATATAGAAAATTTATATCAGGGACATTATAAGTTTTTAATAAAATCAGCTTCTTTTTTAGTAATTTACTACTCATATTCTATATTTATTAACGATATTTAATAAATGTTATACAAATTTTAAGCTTACTTTTTTCTTATTATAGGTTTAAAGAATACTTATAAACTTCAGATTTCGAAAGTTTTCTATCCTTAGCTACTTTTTTTATAGCTTCTTTTTTATCTAATCCATCTTCCATATACATTTTTATATGTTTTTCTATAGACAAGTTTATCCATTTTTCACTTTCTTCTCTTAAAAGTTCTTTTTCATCCTTACCTTCTACTACCAGTACAAATTCCCCTTTTGCATTATTACTTTCATAATAATTCATAGCTTCTTCTAATGTAAATCTCAATATTTCTTCATGAACCTTTGTAAGCTCTCTACAAATGCCTATATGTCTATTACCTAGGACGGTTGCTAATACTTCTAAAGTGCTTGTCAGTCTATGGGGTGCTTCATAAAATATCAATGTTTCAGTTCTATTTTTTACACCCTCTAGTATACTTCTCCTATCTTTATTTTCCCTAGGTAAAAATCCAATGAATGTAAACCTTGACGTATCCAGACCCGAGTAAACCAAAGCCGTTGTTACTGCAGTGGCACCAGGCAGGACTTCAAATTCTATTCCCTGTTCTATACAACTCTTTACCATAATGCTCCCTGGATCTGATATACCTGGTGTCCCAGCATCACTTACTAATGCTATATCTTTACCATCTTTCAACTTTTGTATTAATAATTTGCTTTTCTCATTTTCGTTGTATTTATGGCAACTTATAAGTGGTTTTTTTATATTGAAATGATTTAATAGCTTTAAACTCTGTCTGGTATCTTCTGCTGCTATTAAATCTACATTTTTAAGGGTATCAAGAGCTCTTAAGGTTATATCACTTAAATTTCCTATAGGAGTTGCCACTAAAAAAAGTTTTCCCATCACACATTATCTCCTTAAACATCTTCCGTATATTCTATCAATTTCATCTGTATAGCTTCCATCTAATTTATGTACACATATAGGTACTCCCCATTTTAAAAACGGCTTTCCATTATTTTGTCCCTCTATAAGTACCATATTAGGTGCCCTGTTAACACATGGCTGTACCATTGTCATCAGCTTTGGTTCTATATTGTATTTCCTCATAGTGTACATTATATCTACAAGCCTATCCGGTCTATGGATCATATATAGCTTTCCATTATCTTTTAATAAAACCTTTGCTGCCTTTATAACATCTTCTAATGTACAGCATATTTCATGCCTTGATATTGCATTTTCGTATTGGGCATTTGTGATTCCCGAATTTTTTAATTTATAAGGTGGATTTACCGTTACTACATCCGCTTTTTGTAATTTTTTTAAAAATTCAAAATCTACTAAATCTCTGTGAATAAATTCAACTTTTTTCTCCATGCCATTAAAAATTACAGAACGAGTTGCCATATCTACCATATCTTTTTGAATCTCCATACCTATTATATGCTGAGCCTTTGTTTTACCAGCTATTATAAATGGTACTATCCCTGTTCCACTGCACAAATCAATTATATTCATTTTAGGTTTAATCTTAGCAAAATTTGCAAGTAAAACAGCATCCACTCCAAACCTAAAGCTATTTTTTTTCTGTATAATACATATTCCATTTATTTGTAGATCATCTAATGTTTCATCACTTCTCACTAACTTCAATTTCACTTAAACATCCTCACTTATAAAATTTATTTTACACAAGTTTACACATTAACTTAAATTGTAATTTAAATAAAATATGTTGTCAAATACTAGATACTTAACTATCATTAATTTTTGTAAAAAATAAAATCCCATTAAAATTAAGGGATTTAATAAATAATATATTACTAACTATGTTTAATGTTGTTGAGATTGATTTACCTTTTGTTGATCTGTAGTTGTAATCTGTGAGGTACCCTGCGAACTGTTAGTGCTGCTGCTTGTACTATTTCCACGTTCAATACTGTTAAATTTATTGCTTTCTATAATTATATCTACTCTCCTATTTTTAGCTCTATTTGCATCTGTAGAGTTATCAGTAACTGATCTGTATTCTCCATAGCCTACTGATGTAAGCTTTTCAGGTTTAATACCTACTTTATTTTGTAAAAATTGAGTTACATTAGCTGCTCTAGCACAAGATAACTGCCAATTAGATGCATATTCATTATTGCTAATAGGCACATTATCCGTATGTCCTTCCACCCTTATGGAATTTCCCATTTGATTTATCATTTTTCCTATTCCCATTAATGTATTTTGGATTTCAGGTTTTATTTCTGCTTTTCCTGTATCAAAAAACAAGGTATTACTTAAACTAACAACAAGACCTCTTTCATCTATCTGTGAGCTTACACTTTGACTTAATCCGTTAGCTGCAAGATATGAGTCCACTTGCTTTTTTAATTGCTTTAATTTATTTGCTTCCATCTTAACCTGTTCTTCAGATTGGTCACTTTCAGTTGGCTTATCTACTGTTTTAACACTATCTTTAACACTAGAAGTATTATCAGCACCTATTATTGTTTTTCCTCCTCCCATTGCTATACTGAGAGATTGAGAAAGTTTATTATATTTAGTCTGATCTACCTGGCTCATAGCATACATAACTACAAAGAATATCATAAGAAGCGTCATAAAATCAGCATAACTAAGCATCCATCTTTCTGCACTTGGTCCTTCATCTGGTTTTTTATTTTTCTTCTTCATAATTCAGCCTTCCCATCCATTCCTTCATATTTTGCCAATTCCTGCTTGTTCAAAAATCCTTTTAATTTTTCTGCTATAGTATTTGGATTTATGCCTTCTTGAATATATAATATTGCTTCAATTATAAGAGTTTTTTCCTTAACTTCCTTTTCATCTTGCTGCTTTAATCTATTGCCTAATGGAAGCCATAATAAATTTGCAGATCCTATACCATATAATGTAGCCAAAAATGCACTTCCTATTTTACCACCTAAGCTAGCTGTATCTGTAAGGCTACCTAAAATATGAACCATTCCCATAACTGTACCTATGATACCCATCGTAGGCCCATATCCTCCTGCACTCTCAAATACACTTGCCCCCTGCTTATGTCTCTCAGATGTAGATTCAAGTTCCAATTCTAGTATATCTCTTACAGCTTGAGGATCTACCCCGTCTACTACAAGCTGAAGACCTTTTTTTATAAAAGGATCTAAATTAGGGTCATTGGATATTTCACCTTCCAAACTTAACAAACCATTTTTTCTAGTTTTATAGGATACATCTTTAAAATATAAAATTAAATCAACTAAACTTGCTTTTCTAGGATTAAAAATTACTTTAAATATTTTAGGCACTCTTTTTAATACATCTAACGGAAATGATAAAGCTACAGCTCCAAACGTTCCACCAAAAACTATTACAGCTGCTGCACCGCCGAAAAGTGCCGTTGGGTTTCCTCCATCCATCACAAAACCAGCTGTTACTGCAGCAATTCCAAATATCGTAAATATGACAACAGATATATCCATTTTTCCCTCCATCTAGTACATTTTCTAACTATAATTTATTTAATCTCCTATCTATATTAATTATTCGTGTAAAATAACTTACTCTTTATACAGAATTTGATATTTATATAAATTAAAAAGGCCACCTTATGGTGACCTCCTAACAACTAGCTTTCTTCAACTGGTGCTCCTACTGGACAAACATTAGCACAGTTTCCACATTCTATACATTTTTCTGGATCTATTACAAATTGACTATCTCCTTGGCTTATAGCATCAGCTGGACATTCTGAAGCACATGAACCACAACTTACACAATCCTCTGTAATTTTATATGCCATCTTATGTAACACCTCCTTAATTTTTAGATAATGTTTTCATCCCCTGTATTTTATCACATTTGTTATAATTTTAAAAGATAATTTTAGGCATTTGAAAGAAAATAACAAGTCAAAGATGCAGCGAATATTTTTTATCAGATAAGGAGGCAGGTTCCGCAGATAGTGAATCCTATCTAAGGGTTCTACCCACGCAATATGATAAAAAATAGGCTAGCATACTGACTAGTTATTTCTTTGAAAATGCCTTATAATACTGCATAACCTAAATCTTCTATACACTGGATAATTTTATTCTCTGTTATAAAGTAATTATCATATACTATACTTACTTTTCCTTTTTCTTTATTTATTTGGCAGGCTATTACCCCTTCACTACTGGAAATAACTTTTCTTATTTTATTAACATCCTCAGAAGTACGTATATTAGGAATTTTAAATACTGATTTCATATGTTCCTCCTTAATCCTCCTTAAACAATTGTTTAATCATATCTGCATCTTCTGTTTCTTCATCAATTTTTATCTCATTTTCATCTATATTGCCTTCAAATCCTCCTGAAATTACTTTAATTTCACTTATAGGCACTTCTTTTACTATATCATCACCATCTTCAACTTTTATCTTTATTTTAATGCTTTCCTTTACTACAGAGTTATCTATAACTTCTCCCCTTCCATCAGGTGTACTAACTACAGACCCTACCTTAGGCAACTTCTGTCTTATTTTTTCATAAGTATCTTGTTCATAATTCAAACAACACATAAGTCTTCCGCATATTCCTGATATTTTAGTAGGATTCAATGACAAATTTTGTTCTTTTGCCATTTTTATAGAAACAGGTACAAAATCGCCTAAAAACGTAGAACAACACATAGCTCTGCCACAAGGCCCAAGGCCCCCTATCATTTTTGCCTCATCTCTTACTCCTATTTGTCTAAGTTCTATTCTTGTTCTAAATATGGATGCAAGATCTTTCACCAATTCTCTAAAATCTACTCGTCCGTCAGCTATAAAATAGAATATAACTTTATTGTTGTCAAAAGTATATTCTACATCTATAAGCTTCATATTTAATTCATGTTGTTGTATTTTTTCAATACATATATCAAAAGCCTTTTTCTCTTTTTCTTTATTTTCATTATATTTTTGTATATCTTCTTCTGTAGCTATTCTTAAAACACTTTTAAGTGGTGAAACTATATCACTCTCTCTTATATCTTTTGGTTCTATGACACACTCGCCAAATTCTATTCCCCTTGCTGTTTCTACTATTACACTATTTTCTCTTTTTATATTTAAATTACCTGGTGAAAAATAATATATTTTACCGGCCTTTTTAAAACGTACTCCTATAACTGTTACCATATTTTTATACCTCCTGCATTTTCACCAACATAGAATTAAAAACTAAAGTTCTATTTACATTGCTTTCTAACTTTTCTCTAGTATCCTTTACTATATTAATAATATCATTCAACTTATTAAATGAAAACATTTCTCCTATGGTCTTTATATCTTCAAATTTATCAATATTTATAATAAACTTCCTATTACCCGTTTCTTTGTATACAAGTACATCTCTTATATATGACAAAATACAGGTTAGTACTTCCTCCCATTCATAATTGTCTTTAGCTATATAATCTGACAGCTTTAAACAGGAACTAAAATTCTCATGACATAATTCTTTAAATATATTTAAAATTATATTTCTCATTTCACTTAAAGATATATCCGAAATAAATTTTTGTGCTCTTCCAGGTATTCCATCACTAAACGCTAAGACAGATCTTAATTCTTCAGTAGATAAGTTAGGAAATTTGGCATTTAAAAAAGTCTCCATTTCTTTTTGACTTAACCTATTAAGTTTATATACTTGACATCTCGACTTTATGGTGTCCAATATTCCATCTAGCTTTTCACATAAAAGTAACATAAAGCTTCCACTGGGAGGTTCCTCTATAGTTTTTAATAACGCATTTTGAGCTGCTTCTGTCATTTTATCAGAATTATATAGTATTATTACTTTTTTGTCACCTTCGTAAGGTTTTTTATTTATTTCTTCTATTATATTTTTTACTTCTTCTATTCCAACGGACTTTTTACCTTTTGCTATTTTAAATTCAATTATATCCACATACTGTTTCATTTGCTTTTTTCCCAATATATCTAAAGCTATTTCTTTAGCAAGAAGACTTTTACCTATCCCATCTTCTCCTACAAAAATATGGGCATGAGAAAACCTATTGGAAGTTACAGAATTTTTTATCTGGAGCTTTATATTCTCATGCCCTATTATATTGCAAAATTCCAACTCAGTATACCTCCCATTAAATCTTTACAAACTTATCTACATCTACTACAAATATATTTGCTCCTCCAACTTCTACCTCCACAGGATAGGGCATATATACCCCTGTGGAACTTGCTACAGATGAAGGAGTTGTTATAATTTGATTTCTTGTTTTACATACGTCCTCTATATGGGCTATTACTTTATCAACGTCTTCTTCTTCCACTCCTATGAGCAAAGTTGTATTACCAGCTCTTAAAAATCCGCCTGTAGTTGCAAGTTTAGTAACCCTAAATCCACCTTCTGTTAAAATTTCCAAGAGATCAGTAGCATCATCATCTTGAACAATGGCTATAATTAATTTCATAAAACATCACCTCTTGTAATTTATTTTACAAACAATTGCCTAAATTTCTCAAATTAACTTATATTTATTATACCATAAGTACTTATTATCTCATATAACTGAAACTTTTAATTAATACATTAACTTTTTACTATAGTATTTTTTTTATCAAATCATATATATCTTCGTGAATTTTATCTACAGTCTTTATTTCACTACCTTCTATACATGAAATTTTATTCCAATTATATTTATCTACAATATGTATAGCATTTTTATAAGAATTAACCAGATACTCATAATCTCTCTCATGTATGTCCTTTTCTGCATTACCCGTAAATTTATTATTCCTCTTAGTCATAAGTTTTTTACTATATTCAGGAGGCATATCCAAAAATATAACACAATCTGGTACAGGAAGTCTAAATATATCAAATTCAAAATTCCAGAGCCATTTTAAAAACTTATTTTTCTCTTCTAAATCATCAATTTTAGAAGCTTGATGTATCATATTAGCTGTTGTATATCTATCTGCAAGTATTATTCCACCATTTTCATAAAACTTTTTCCACTCCATCTTATAAGATGCAAATCTATCTACTGCATAAAATGTTGAAGCCGCATATGCACTTACATCTTCAGGTTTTTTTCCAAAGTCTCCATTTAAATACATTCTTACTAAAGCTGAAGATTCACTATTATAATTAGGATATTCTATTTTTTTTAAATTATAATTTTCATTTAAAAGCCTTTTATAAAGTTTTTCTGTCTGCGTAGCTTTTCCGCTGCCGTCACATCCTTCTATGACTATAAGTTTTCCTTTTTGTAAACTCATTCGCTTTCCTCCAAAATTTATTTTACAACTTTTATTTTATTATCTTTTACTCCAATTAAATCCATACTATTTTTTATATAATATTTAATAACTTGAATTACATTCTTATCTATCAGCTCTCCTATAGACAATACAGGAACTCCCGGAGGATATGGTATTACACTTGCCCCACTTATCTTTCCACACGAATCATTTAAATCCACCATTTCCTTTTCTATATCTATAACTTGAAATGGAATCATCTTGGATTGAGGTATTCCATATTTTATCCTATTTGTTTTTTTACATTTAATTCTTTCTAAATCACAATTCTTTAATACAGTATATAATCTTTCAAACTCCTCTTTTTCATTAAAGGGAGAAAGAATCAATACTAGGTTGGAATTGTCACTCATTTCACACTGTATATTTAGTTTTCTTAAATAATTTAAAAGTAAATTGCCACTGTATCCTGGTTCTAGATTTATAGTATATCTTGTTAAATCTATATCTGCTACACTTGGTACTGCCTTCCTTTCTTTAGAATTAAATTGTATTATATCCTTTCTGCCAATTACGTGCAATCCTCTTATAGAGTTTATCTTATCTCTATAGAATTCAGCTATCTCTATAAGTTTTTCGTAATCACTGCTGCCATACTCTTCAAGGTAAAATCGAGCATAATCCATAGAACAAAGTGCTATGTATGAAGGACTTGTACTTAAAAACGCATTATAATAAAAGTCTACTTTATCTATATATTTCTCATTGTTTACATGTAAATAAGCAGTTTGAGTTAAACTAGGCAGCGTTTTATGCGAACTAGTAACTACCATATCTGCACCAAGTGTTACTGCACTTTCCGGTAAATTTTTATTAACACCAAAATGTGCGCCATGAGCACAATCAACTAATACCTTTATGTTAAGCTTTTTTGCCTCCTTTATTATAAACTTAAGATTGCTGCATATTCCATAGTAATTGGGATATGTAACTACTATTCCTTTTATATTCTTGTTTCTCTTTAGTGCTTGTAAAAAATGCTCCAAATTTACGCAAATAGGAGCATTTATTTTTTCACTTATAATATTTTCTAAATATATAGGAATTAACTTCCTCATAATTATTCCATTTAGTATAGAACTATGGCAATTTCTTTCTACTAAAATTTTATCCCCCTCATTAAAACTACTAAACAACATTATCATATTTCCAGACGTACTTCCATTAACTAAAAAATAAGACTTTTTACTTCCATAAAGCTTTGAAAGACGCTTACTTGCATCTAATATTATACTTTTTTGATTATGAAGATTGTCTACACCATCTACTTCAGTAATATCAAATTTTAAAATATTAGATATAAATTCTCTTCCTATTGAAGTATTATAAAAACCTCTTCCATTTTTATGACCTGGCATACAAAATGACATATTATTTTCCTTAATATATTTTAAAACTCCTTCTAAAAGTGGTAATTCTGACAATGAGTTATCTCTCCTCTTATAATAAAACGTGCTATAGTTTTACTTATTCTTTCTTTATAGTATTCGTAAAAATCTAAATCATTTTCTAATTTTATTAATCTTTCTTCACAACTTTTACATATTCCTCTACCATATATTATTATACCATCACTCAAAGGTTTTCCACATATGATACAATATTTTTTTTTCATCTACATCCTCCTAGCGGCACTACTTACAAATTAATATTATTACTTTTGTTATTTAAATTTTTACCCTTAATACATAAAATATTCAATTTAAAAAATTCTTTCTCATTTTTATATTCTATAATATATACTATTCAGTTCTACCCTTAAACTTATTTTGTCCACATAAATAAATTTAAATAGTAGCATTTATATTAATATCTTATAATGATATATTCAAAAGTATGTTTTCATAAGATATAATATAAATATACTATATAAATAAACCAACCAAGATACTCTGCTAATTTTTACAAGGAGGCATTACATGATTTCAATTTATAAAACTATAGACGAATCAAATAACATTCAATCTGTAGATACCATAGAACATGGCTGCTGGATTAACGTTGTAGCACCTTCAGATGAAGATTTACTTTTAATATCAAAGAAGTCTGGTGTTTCAATGGATTTTTTAAAAGCTGCTCTAGATGAAGAAGAAACGTCACGTATAGATACTGAAGATAATAATCTACTAGTAATAGTTGATATTCCTTTTACAGAAATGGAAGTTAATTCTTTAACCTATGATTCTTATCCATTAGCTATAATCCATACAGAATCTACTTTAATTACGGTTTGTTTAAAAAACAGTAATATCCTTACTGATTTTATAAATGGGAAAGTTAAATCCTTTTTTACATTTAAACGTTCTAGGTTTATTTTACAAATACTTTATAGAATAGCGAGCTATTACTTGCTCTATTTAAGACAAATAGACAAAAAAAGTGTAATGATTGAGCAAAGACTTCATAGATCTATGAAAAATAAAGAGTTTATTCAACTTTTATCTTTACAAAAGTCTCTTGTTTATTTTTCAACATCCCTAAAAGCTAATGAAATGACTTTAGAAAAAATGTTAAAGTTAGAACTTTTACAGAAATATCCTGAAGATCAAGATATTCTAGAAGATGTTATTATTGAAAATAAACAAGCCATAGAAATGACAAACATATATAGTAATATCTTAACAGGAACTATGGATGCATTTGCCTCAGTTATATCAAATAACTTAAACATAGTCATGAAACTCCTAGCTTCAGTAACTATAGTTATGGCAATTCCAAATATAATATTTGGTTCCTTTGGCATGAATTTATACGGAATACCTTTTGCTAAATCTCCAAATGGCTTCTGGATGGTATATGTCATAACAGCTTCAATTTGCCTGGTGTGTATATTATTTTTAAAGAAAAAAAACTTATTTTAATTTTAGGATGTGATGATTTTGATTGGAAAAAGATTAAAAAAAGGAGATACTATAGGCCTTGTATCTCCGGCGAGTGCAGAGAAACCTGAAAAAATCAAAGAAAAAATTGAATTTTTAAAAGACTTTGGTTTTAATGTTAAAGAAGGGAAACATATATATGACAAATGGGGTTATTTAGCTGGTAAGGATGTGGACAGGGCTTCCGATATTATGGATATGTTCTCAGACAAAAGTGTAGATATGATATTATGCACAAGAGGTGGATACGGCAGCATGAGGCTTCTTCCTCTTATTGATTTTAACATTATAGAAGAAAATCCTAAAATATTTGCAGGATTTAGTGATATAACCACTTTATTAAACAATATCTACAACAAATGCCATATGATTACCTTTCATTCTCCAATGTGTACTTCTACTTTTGATGATTTTACATTAAAGAGTTTTTTAGATACCCTAATGTGTGGATATGCTCCCTTTACTATAAAAAACCCTGAGGACATCCCCACACGGTATTTTAATGGAGAGTACGCAGCTGGTACTCTTATAGGTGGTAACCTATGCCTTATATCTAGTCTTCTAGGTACTCCTTATGCTCTAAATACTGAAAATAAAATACTCTTTATAGAAGATGTAGGAGAAGAACCCTATAGAATTGATAGAATGCTTACTCAATTAACACTAAGTGGAGACCTGCAAAAATGTTCAGGTTTTATTCTAGGACAGTTTACAAATTGTGAACTTCCACATTATGAACGAAGTTTAACTTTAACCGAAATACTTGAAGACAGGATACTTAGCTTAAAAAAACCAACTTTAATCAACTTTCAATCTGGCCATTCATATCCAAGGATAACTTTACCAATTGGGAGTAATGTAGAAGTAAATTTTAAAGAAGGAGAAATACATGTATTAGAATCTGTAGTGAAATAGATCATTTATTTACAAATATAAAACACACCAATTTTTTATACTATAGAGGCGCCATCCAGATTTGAACTAGGAAGAAATGTTTTCCTCAGCTAATCTAGTTGGCAAACTCCTATTATATACAATTTTACATATCCTTATCATATTTACTTATAAAATATATATTTGAAAATACAACAAACAGGTACGCAATAACAATGGCTAAAACTACTGACCAACTGACACCCATCAGTGCAAATGCCATCATCAATGCCCCGAATACCAATATCATAAGATCATATGCTTTAGCTTTAGCTTTATTTCTTATTGCTATATTTCTCTCATCTTTTTCATCAATTTCCCTTTGCTTAGCTATCTCGGGATTTTTTTTCATAGTATAGATGTCAAAGGCAGTACCAAGATTTTGTCCAAAGACCCCACCTCCAATTCCAATAAGAATATATGGTAAAGTCTCAATGATACCTTGATCATTTCTTGTAAGTTTTGCTAATATAGCACCTGCAGCCAAAATTACAAAACCAATGAGTGAAAATATTAAATACCTTGCAGCACTCTTACTTCTCATTTTTTTCCTCCTCATAGCTAATACTTCTTATAAGCTATTTTTCACATAACAACTATTTTCCTAAATTGTACGGAAAGTTAACTTTACATTTTTATGTTACTACCACATAGTATAGATGTCAAGTATACTTTCCATAAAAAATTATACAATAGTATTTGTCTGCAGAAAATATTGTTCTAAGACCTAATAAAATTATCAAATAAGTTGAAATAGAACGATAAACGAGGAATTGGTATATTAATACAATAATAATTATACTACAATATACCAAAGTGCTATAAACAATAAAAAAGAAGTAACCTATCTACTGAAAAATCAGCAACCAGATTACTTCTGTATCTTTTTGGAGGCGCCATCCAGATTTGAACTGGAGATAAAGGTTTTGCAGACCTCTGCCTTACCACTTGGCTATAGCGCCATACTTTTTTTAACAGAGTTTATGATATCATTTTAAATACTTTTTGTCAACTCCAATTACTAAAAAACCCGCTGCTAAATAAAATGAATTACTCTTATACATAAAACATGCTAATATTTGCTAAACAATTAAACATATAAAAAGTATATGCTATAATATTAATCAGAGGTGATTTTATGAGTTATGAGAATTTAAAATCCGCTGTAAATTCAAGTACTAATATTGTATTTTTGGGTGGTGCAGGAGTTTCTACAGAATCGCAAATACCTGATTTTAGATCCGAAACAGGATTATATAAAACTAAAAATAATTTTTCATATCCTCCTGAAGTAATGCTAAGTCATAGTTTTTTTATGTCTCATACTGAGGATTTCTTTGATTTTTATAGGGCAAAAATGATATACAAAGATGCAAAGCCAAATGACGCCCATTATGCTCTTGCAGAATTAGAAAAAATGGGAAAGTTAAAAGCTATAGTAACTCAAAATATAGATGGTCTCCATCAAATGGCAGGGTCAAATAATGTATTAGAATTACATGGTTCCATTCATAGAAATCATTGCACTAAATGTGGAAAATCTTTTGATTTAGATTATGTACTAAATACCCCAGGTCTTATACCAAAATGTGATAAATGTAATGGAACAATAAAACCAGACGTAGTTTTATACGAAGAAAGTCTAAACATGGACACATTAAATAAATCCGTAGAATACATCCAACAAGCTGATATGTTAATTGTAGGAGGTACTTCCCTAATAGTATATCCTGCTGCAGGGTTAATTAATTATTTTAAGGGAAAATATTTAGTTCTTATAAATAAATCTTCTACTTCTTATGATAATGAGGCTAATATAGTTATACATGACAGTATAGGAAAAGTTCTAAAAAGTATATTGTAAGATTTTATTCTTTTTAATAAACAGAGTTCTTGACATCAAGTGGAGTTTAAAACTCCACTTGTGATACCTTATTAACAGGTTTCTTAGTACTTTAGCACTTAAGTCTTTATCCTTTAGGAGATTATCAAGAAACGTAGCTTCTCCCAACGTACACTTGGAGAAAAGCAACTGTTACATAATGTGTGGGAGTATTAGAGCTCATAATCATCAGATAAAATTAATTTATGATAAAAAAAATAGAGTACCAATCAGTACTCTATTTTCTTTACCTGGCAGCGACCTATTCTCCCACAGAGCCTCCCCTGCAGTACCATCGGCACCCTGAAGCTTAACCTTCCTGTTCGGTATGGAAAGGGGTGTTACCTTCACGTCATTACCACCAGATTTTATTGACGAAAATTGCTATTTCTATCAATTTTCTTATATATTAACTTTTAAGAGTTCAAATTACTCTGTCCTCTCAAAATTGCACAGTAAACTTTTTTTCTTTCGTTTTTATTTGGTCAAGCCCTCGACCTATTAGTATCAGTCAGCTTAACAGGTTGCCCTGCTTACACCTCTGACCTATCTCCTCGTGTTC
>NZ_LROR01000072.1:0-2790 GCF_001675205.1 Clostridium coskatii
TGTGCTATGTTTTTAGGACGTTTCTTTATATTTAATGAATTTGGTTTGGCTAAAATTCTTTATAAATTTTAATCAATGTTAAAATGAACGTTTATATGTATAAAAATAGATCACATGCTGGAATTAATATCCTGATGTGACCTTAGTTAGTAAACAATATTTTACAACTGTGAATTAAATTATATCATTACCTAATTGTAATTACTTATTCTTTGTCTTAGCGTGGGCTTTGTCGAAAATGTTGGCGACACCCCATATATAATTTTTCTTAATATTATTTTTTTTAACACTCACTGGAAGGCGGAATGCTCTGAGGAAATCTGAATACGTTTTGCGGGTCATATTTAGCCTTCACTTTGGTTAATCTATGGAAGTTGCCACCATAATAAACATGTGGCCAGTCCCGTATTGAGAGATCCTGCGTATTCACGTAGACGTAACGGGTAAAGGGGAGCATGGCCTTACGGAAGTCCTCTACCCAACGGATACCCAGAGAAGCATCTTCTGACTTATCCCAGGTGGAGAAGATTGACATATTAGACAAAGCTCCACGCTGAAAATAGGCTGTAGCTGTACTAGACACTTTTGCCACTTCCCCGCCAAGGCCGTGAAAAAAAACAGATACAGATGAAGTAGGCGGCTCGTTAACGAAGTGTCTGATTGTTTCAATGCCCTTATTTGGCAGCAAGTTATAGACATAGGGGCCAACACTTTTGAAAGGCAGTGGGGACTGTGGTTGAGAATCTGCTATTCGTGTGGCAGCATCAATCCAAGACATTTCTTCAATGGTCACATTCTGTGGTGATCCAGCTCGAAGCAAAGGTTGTAACAGATGGCGCAGCTCTTTAACTGAGCCAAGAAAGACACCTTGCATTAATATCAAGGATTGCTCTCCTGAAAATATTGTAAGGGTAGGGGTTAGTCGTTTATCAGTGCCGGGAAGAGTATATCTCTCCCAGATCGGTAGCACTGATTCTAGGTCATTCAGGCTCCAGATAATTTCGGCAAAACCGACTGTGTCAATATGGTGTGTGCGGAAACGGAAAGTAGTGCATATGCCAAAATTTCCTCCTCCTCCTCCACGTGAAGCCCAAAATAAATCAGAATGATGGTTAGCATTAGCGCAAATCACTTGTCCGTCGGCATCGACCATCTCCAATTCCAGCAGGTTATCAAGAGTCAAACCCCACTGTCTTGATAGAATACTGTGTCCACCACCCAAAGTAACACCAGCAATTCCTGGAGTAGCACAGACACCACTTGGTACAACCATCCTTTCGCTCCAAAGTGCATTATATAAAGCTATATTACGTATTCCGGTCTGCACTGTTACAGTGTTACATTTACGATCTATTTCCTTTACCCTATTCATCTCGCTGACGTCTATTACGATACCAGCGTTGATGACTGACAAGGCCTCATAGTTGTGTCCTCCAGATCGCATGCGAATTGGCACATGGTTATAACGTGCCCACTTCACTGCGTTAATTACATCTTGTGTTTCTTGTGCGAAAACAATTACTAATGGAAATTTATCAAAAAAGGTATTGAAATCCTGGCGAGCTGCGTTATATTGTGGATTTTCTGGTAAAACAATACGACCAGTAAGTTCAGGTTCCTTCGAATATTTCATACAAACATCTCCTTTTTTCTAGTGGGTGTTTAATATTTGCAATATATATTATGTTAATGTGGATAAAAGCGTACTAACTAAAAGAATAATAAAACTAATATAATAGAATAGTGTACATAAATAATAACAGAATGTATGGATATATAATTAAAAACAATACTGTTAATATAGTATATTGGCCAGAAAAAAGTGGACAAGATTTTTTCGGATCTTATCCCACTTAAATAATCTTTTGATTACAAGTTCTCTGATAAGGTTGACTCATCATACCACATTCAGACAAAAAAGCTATGAAACTCAATGTCATGTTTTCATACATGAGGTTAAACACATAGTTAATGATATGCCTAAAACAGGTTATATCATAGGACTAGATATGCAGCATACATATATGGAGCAATCTGCTGATATTGTGGCAGAACAATTATATAATAGTCAGGAATCATGAATGGAGCTATATTAGGTATGGCTCCATTTTTATATCTATAATATATAGGGAGATTATTCTATTTTTTCTCCTTAATTATTTAACTTAAAATAGATATATTTTAAATATAAAAATTAGTTTGTGTAATTTTCACTTTTATAGTATAATGTCTAAGTTGTTGAAAATTAGTAATAAATTAGTAAGGATGTATAATTAATGAACACATTGTTAGAAAAAGTAAGAAATAGGCTGTATAATATGTTAGATTCAGATGAATTTACTGATGAAGAAATATTATCTGTAAGCCAAGAACTGGACAAGCTAATTCTCTCTTATTATAAACCTAATCTATTAAACTTTTCTGAAAACCACAAAAAAAATAAAACTTAATTTTTAAATTTTGTTTTTCTGAAAAATATAGAAGGATAATCTAATATTTTGTAGAACTTATAAATAAAAACATTTATAGGAGGTATAAGAAAAATGAAAAATTTAAAAGAGAGTGTTTTAAAGAAAAGTATGAAAGCAGTAGGTTACTTATCTTTGTTTTTAGCTGGAATAGTTATAGTTCCAACCTGTTTTATGGGCTTTCATCAGCCAAAATGCCCCGATGAACTCCTTAAATAATTAGTTTTTTACAAATGTTGTAAAGCAATGTATTTTGCCTTTGCTTTACAACATTTGTAAAAAACTAATTATAGGTGGGATATTTATATGAATAATGTTATAG
>NZ_LROR01000073.1:0-1678 GCF_001675205.1 Clostridium coskatii
TGATATGCTCCCTTTAAAGTAGACAGATTAAAAAATAAAAAATCTGTTACTAGAAAGGGGGCATTTTTGTGTCTAGAAGAACTAAATATACGGTAGAGGAAAAATACAAGATTCTAATGGAATATAAAAATGGGAGTAAATCAATACAAGAAATCCACACTAAGTATATGGTTAGTGTTTATGCTTTTTATAAATGGAGATACAACTATGAAAAGTATGGAGTAGATGGACTAAGAGAGTCAAAAACTTGCAAGAAATACTCAAAAGAATTAAAGGAACAAGTTGTTCTAGAATACCTTTCAGGCAAATACTCACAGGGAGAACTCGTGAAAAAATATGAGATAACAGATAAAACAGTGTTGAAAAGGTGGTTAAACAATTATAATAGTCATAGAGAAGTAACGGCAAAACCGAAAGGAAGGAGAAACTCTATGACAAAGGGAAGAAGTACGTCTTTAGAAGAAAGAATTGAAATTGCAAAATATTGCATTGAGCATAATAATAACTATCAGCAGGTTGCTGAGGCTTATCAAGTCTCCTATCAGCAAGTATATCAATGGGTTAAAAAATATAAATTCGGTGGAGAAAATGCACTTCAGGATACACGTGGCAAAAATAAGATTGAATCGGAGCTTACACCTGAAGAGAAAATGAAACTTGAAATGAAGAAACTTGAAACTGAAAATGAAAGATTAAGGGCGGAAAATGCATTCTTAAAAAAATTGGAGGAACTAGAAAGGAGGCGGTATTAAGCCGTATAAAACAAGAAAATAAATATATTGCAATTTCAATACTTCATGAAAAAGAGAATTTCTCTATATCTCTATTATGTAAAATAGCAATGATTCCACGTTCTTCGTACTATAAGTGGACAAAACGTGAAAAAAGTATGCAAGAGACTGAAAATAGTATGTTGATTGCAGAGATTGTTAAAATCTATGATGAAGTAGATGGTATCTATGGTTATCGAAGAATGACTTTGAACTTAAATCATAGGCTGGGTAAAAATTTTAACCATAAACGCATCTATCGACTTATGAAACTGGCATCGTTACAGTCTGTAATTCGCAGAAAGAAAAAACGTTATGTCAAATCTGCTCCGCAGCAGGTAGCAGAAAATTTACTAAATCGTACGTTTTCAGCCGATAGGCTGAATCAGAAGTGGCTTACTGATGTTACTGAGTTCAAATATGGTAACTCTCAAAAGGCTTATTTAAGTGCCATTTTTGATCTATATGACAACTCTATTGTCGCATATATTCTTGGCCATTCTAACAATAATGATCTTGTTTTTAATAACTTAGACTTAGCCTTATCATCCAATCCAGGCGCAAGCCCTATGCTTCATAGCGATCGTGGTTTTCAATATACATCTTATGGTTTTAAGCGAAAGCTTGATGAAGCTCAAATGACACAAAGCATGTCACGAGTGGGCAAATGCATTGATAATGGCCCAATGGAGGCCTTTTGGGGAACTCTTAAATGTGAAAAGTACTATCTCCATAAATATCATACATATGAAGAACTAACCAATGCAATCAATGAATATATCAATTTCTATAATACTAAGAGACTACAAAAAAGATTAAACGGCCTAACCCCAATGGAATTTAGGGCTTTATCCGTTTAAATAACTTTTATTATTTCCACTGTCTACTTGACAGGGTGCAGTTCATTT
>NZ_LROR01000074.1:0-25477 GCF_001675205.1 Clostridium coskatii
GCTCAGAAATGTTGGGTGATATTTCAAAAGCAGAGAAGGTATATATTGCAACTGGATATACAGATATGAGAAAATCCATTGATGGACTTGCTGCAATTGTACAGCAGAATTTTGAGCTGAATCCATTTCAAAATAGCTTATTTTTGTTCTGTGGCCGGAAAAGAGACAGGATGAAGGCATTATATTGGGAGGGCGATGGCTTTGTACTTCTTTATAAAAGATTAGAAAATGGGTGTTTTCAGTGGCCACAGGATGCACAGGCAGTAAAATGCATAACTCCTCGGGAATTTCGGTGGCTCATGGAAGGACTGTCATTGAATCAGCCGAAGGCTGTAAAAAAGGTAGATGTACAAAATGCCCTCTAGTGTCAGAGAAATCTGAAATCATGCGGTTTTATAGAAATTCATGGTATAATAATAGATATAAAAAATAGTAAAGGAACTGTCTCAATTATGTATACCAAAAATGAAATTCTAGAGCTTAAAAATCGCATAATACAACTGGAGAAGGAGAATAAAACCCTCCATGAGACAGTTGAATTTTTAACACACAAGTTATTTGGCAGGAGCAGTGAAAAAACGTCTGTAATTGCAGGCCAGATAAACCTTTTTAATGAAGTAGAAACAGAAAGTAAGCCGTCTGCGCCAGAACCAACATTACGAGAAGTAGCAAACTACCGACGTAAGAAATTCAATGGACAACGGGCAGAACTTCTAAAAGATATTCCCCATGATACAGTAATCTGTGGTCTTGAAGAAGACGAACGTTTCTGTGAAAAATGTGGAACATCTCTAGTAAGCATTGGCAGAGAATTTATCCGCACGGAATTAGAATTTATTCCAGCAAAAGTTCGTGTTATTGACTATTACCGGGAATCTTACGAATGTAGGAAATGCAGAAAAGAAGGATTGCCTTATATAGAGAAATCACCAATGCCGTACCCTGTAGTACAGCATTCAATGGCTTCACCATCTACAGTTGCCCATATCATGTATGAGAAATTTGTAGATGCCCTTCCACTATACCGTCAAGAGAAAGAATGGGAGTCACTGGGGGTAAAGCTAAGCCGTACAACGATGAGTAACTGGATTATGGTTGCAGCTAGAGATTGGCTGATACCACTTACAAAGTTGATGCACCAGAAACTTATTGAAGAAAAATATTTGCATGCAGACGAGACACCTGTACAGGTACTTATGGAACCTGGAAGGAAAAATACATCTGAATCCTATATGTGGGTATACAGTACGTATGCAGGCAGTCAGACACCTATAAGGTTGTTTGATTACAAGCCTTCAAGAAGTGGAAATTGTCCACAAAAATTTTTAAAGGGTTTTAAAGGATACCTTCATACCGACTGCTATAGTGGGTACAATAAAGTACCTGGAGTAATAAGATGCCTGTGCTGGACACATCTTAGAAGGTATTTTGTTGAAGCACTTCCCAAAGACATAAAAAGTCCAGAAGCTACACTTCCGGCAATAGGAATTGACTTTTGCAATAAACTTTTTTCAGAAGAGAAACTACTTGTGAATCTTACACCTGATGAGCGAAAAATGAAGCGTCTTGAAACGGAAAAACCGATTCTTGAGGTCTTTTGGAGTTGGGCTAATTCTATAAAACAGAGCTGTCTTCCAAAATCAAGACTAGGTAAGGCAGTAGATTATGCAGTAAAGAATAAAGAAGGATTTATGAACTATCTGATGGATGGAAATTGTGCCATTTCAAACAACCTATCAGAAAATAGCATAAGACCATTTACGATAGGAAGAAAAAACTGGCTTTTCAGTGGAAGTCCAAGGGGAGCTGAAGCCAGTGCAGCAGTTTATAGTATAATTGAAACGGCTAAAGCTAACGGTATTGAGCCCTATAGTTATCTCAAGTTTTTGTTTAAAAGTTTACCAGGTGTTCAATTTGAGGCACATCCTGAATTCTTGGAAGAATACTTGCCCTGGGATCCATGGGTTCAGTCTTCCTGCAAAAAGAAAGCATAATAAATTACGACCATTTTAATGAATGGTCGTTTATTTTTTATATTTATACACTGGGTAGTTTATCGCTTACTTTCTTTGAGCCTCACAAGATTGTGTCATATTATCTAAAATCTATCAATGGTAAGCCTTCCAGGTGCTATCGCACCATTGACATATTTTAGATAATATGATTTAGGTAATTAAGGCTCAAAGAATATTGCATACTGATAGTATATGAATTTTATTTTCAATAATTTAGTTATGCATATTTGGTATATACTAGGTCGCTAAATTATGCAGTTTATAATTGCTGAAAACACGTAGTGGCTATCAAAAAGGAACCAGACATATGGCTAATAAGATTAATGTTAAGCTCATATGGGGCTGAAGGCATCTTGACTATGTCTGATACTATTTTAGACCGTATTGTACATAAATCTATTCGTATTGATACAGGAGCATAAACATGAGAGAACATTTCTCGGCAAAACAAACTTAATTATATAGGTGCCACCTTCGGGCGCGGTGCTTATAAGTGAATAGGTGGTTTCTTTATTGTGAACCGATAGTTTCAATAATATGAACCTACGGTTATAATGGAGCATAATAATCACATAGGTAGTTACGAATATATCAAATGTATATAGCAGTTACAAAACTTATAGTATTAAAGTACAGATGTTTCTAAATTGCTTTTCAATTTTCTATGCCTAACTTTAAATACTCCATCTTTTTCATAAAAATCTGAAATCCAATTCTTACTTTTAAACTCGTCCAATAACTTTTTATTTATTTCAGTAACTTCAAATTTAGGCCTACCTTTAGTAAATATCTTCTCATATTCTTTAGAACCAATTATTTTAATATAGCCTTCACACTCTGATTTTGAAAACTTATTTATATTAGCTGTTAAAAGAATAAGTTTATTTTCAGTTGGTATATCTTCTTTTGAAATTAAAAATTCAAATAAACCAATTGCTAACTCAATATGATTCTTGATAATAATACCAATATATTTCTCAGATAACTCTCTTAGAACTTCTTTTATCATATCACTTTGTTTTTCATAATTATCTATTAGAGGTAATAATTCTGATATATTAAAATTATGCTGTAATATATATTTTTTCACATTACCTGAATAATTCTTAGATATAACCGATATAGGTTTCTTAGTATGTGAAATTAAATTAATTTTAAAACTATCGTCTATATTTAAATCTAAAATACAAAGTAATTCATCATTAGAAATAGGTTCTTTCTCAATTACATCATTTATATACTCAGAAATGTTGTGCTCTATAAAATATATAAATTGAGATTGATAAGTGGTACGCATAAATCTAACATTTTCAGCAGTCATTTTAATGGTTCTTAATTCTATTAAAATTTTTATTTTTCGCTCTGATATTTCTTTAATACAAAAATTAGAATACTCATATCTTAACTCCGCAATAATATTTCTATACTTATCATCAATAAGACTATTACAAATAATTACATCATCAAACAATGATGATGCTGATTTTTCGCCAAATTTTGAGTCAATTTCATTTAATGACAGCTTAAAATCTTTATTACCAATATTAATAAAATTAATCAGAATATCATTTAATCCCTTACCACTTTTGAAATAGTACTGTAAAATATTAGTTTCAGAATACTTTATCAGTCCTTTTTGTAAAAATAAGTCCCAGAAATTTATATCTTTAATATCCTGTAGTAATTCTAACTGTGTTTGCAAAAACTCTACATATTTTGTTCTCTTAGAAATTTCAATATCCTCATTATTTATAAGTTCCTGTACCGCTTTTGGAGTGTCCGTTATAGTATCACCACAATTTTCAAGTATTATTGTCATGTACTGGTCAATATTTTCATTTACATACTGAAACAATTTTGATTCTGGATCTTCTACAATAAGTGAATAATTTTTATGTTGAATATCATCTTTATTTTGAATATTAAAAATATGCTCCAACATCAATGAGATATTTTCAAATGTAAATTCATACAATTTATGCTGATAAATGGCTTCAAATAAATCCTTATCTGATTCTTCATAATCTGGACATTTAAACTTAATATTTAATCTTGAGAACTCATCTATAAGTTTTTCGACTCTAGGATTTTTAATTTCTAAAAACTTTGGATCAGAAGCTATAGTTGTAGATAGAAAATTATCATTGTTGATATTATCTACAATTTCATTGTCACAATAATAGAGCGTTATCAAAATATATTCTTTTTTCTGCTCATAAGAGAATTCATACCAATTTATGATTTCAGATAAAAAAGATGGCCAGTATTTATTGATTGATTGTACATATAAAATTAAACTAGGTGCACTACTAAAGTACTCTTTCATAAACTTAAAATACTTTTCTTCTTTTAATTGATTAATAAATATAATTAAATACTTTTTATTGTTTCTTTCAGTATCTAAAATATAAGCAAACAAAAAAAAATTTAAAGTTTCTATTTCGCGAAAATCTACTTCTCTCAATCTTGAAAGTACCAGTTTAGGATTATTAATTCTATATGTCCACTCTTTTGCTTTCTTATCAGTTATACTACGTAAAAACTTTTTATCATTTATTGTAAGGCTATTAGGATAAAAATAGGTCATATAATCTTCATAAGTTTCATCAATATAACCATTCCATATTAGATACTTTATCAAATCAAAGTACTGACTCGATTTCATTTCTTTAAAATCATTTTTTTCTCCAAGAAAATTTTTATAACAAATGTTAAAAACTGTATCAACATTTTCTCTTGTAATAAGTTCTCTAATTTTTTTATTCTTTAATTCTGATTTTTTTAATTCTAAATCTGTAATTTGATTTTTCAAATCACCAATCTGATTATTTTTAATTATATCAACTATTTCTTTTCGTTTAACATATTCAGGGCTACTAACATTTGGAATTCTTGTACCATAGTCATTGTTTTTCCAATATATCATACCTACTTCATTAACATTTCGTAAATGTTCTTTATTACACAAATCAATTTTTTCTTTGAGTTCTTGAATTTTTTCATCAATTCTATTGATATTATCTTCAATGATTTCTTTCTGATTATTAAATAAAGTAGATACAAATCCAACATTTATCTGAGTATCACTAAAATCGCGAGGAAATATATTCTTATAAATAATAATTGCAAGAAGTTCATTATAATCTTGTTCTGTTGTTCCAATTTTGTTGTAATACACCATAAACTCATTATATATATTTTTTAGAATCCTCATATCATCAATATACAGCGAAACTCCTTGTAAAAAATGTTGATCAAACTTTTCAAGAACTCCACCTTTTCTAAAATGAGAAATAAACTGATCATAAGAGTTTGAACTATCTATTACAGGTACAACTGGTATAATAAAATCAAAAAACTTAGTTCGATCCTTAGATACAAAAATATCATCTCTAATCAAGTAAAAAAAACGTAATGGATCTTTATCTTCCTTTGTGCGGTTTAAGTTTATGAGACCATTTATCTCTCGTAAACGCTGAAAAATTTGATTTATATTATATCTATCCATATCCTCAAATACAATAACATCTGCATCTGCATTATCAAAAAGATATAGAACTTCATTTAAATATTTGTCAAAGTAAGATTCATCACTTTTTTCAAATATCTCTATTTCATTTCCTTGAAATTTAAGGCCCTTAAAAATACTTTTATTTTTTTGTATTTTTATTAAATTATAAATGGCAATGCACGCTATTCTAAATATTATAAATCCACTAAATAGCAAGCTAATACTCTTTGTTGTTATCTGAAGAAAATTTAAAAATTTAAATTGCATTAAACTGCTGACAAAATTACACCATTTAGAGAAAAAGCAAATATGAAGAGCAAAAATTATAAAGATTATACTTTTTAAGGTTATCCGAAAAATACTTTCTTCTGATATTTTTTGCTTAACTCTAAAATTTGTTTGAGGTATTTTAGACACATCTATTTGATGTAATAATTGGTTAAGTATTTTTCCTTCTAATACTAATTCTTTAACAACTGAATTATCACTATCTTTTTTAGCATCTGTTTCAGTATCGTTTGAGCTAGCATTATTGTTTTTATCTTCAATACTTTGCTGTTCAGTAGTTTCAAAATTTGCAAGTGAAATATGTAAAAAACTCAATTCTTTATGTTTTTCTTTATATGACTCAATAACACTGCTTTTTCCAGCACTATAAGCACCAGAGACAGCAACATTTCTAATATCATTATTTTCAAATACAAAATTCAATGCATCATTATATATTCTCAGATCTACATCTTTAACTGGAGTAAGTTTTTCAAAATGTATCTGACTCATTTCCGTCCCCCATTAATTAAAGTAACTATAACATACATTAATTTCATTATGTTAAGGTCCTATATAAAATTCAATAAATTTTCAAATATCACATATACGTTACTATTGTTCCAATGCTTAAAATATCGGAATAATATTTCATTTCATTGCAACAATGAATTTAATATAACACATCTGTACAATGAGATTATATATCCTAATTATACAACATAAATCTATATTATTACCTATACTTACAAAATAAGCATTATTCTATACAAATACAAAAACAATTTACATAGGGTGGACTTGCCTTGTAACGCTGGCCATATAAGCAATTTCTACATAATACTCATATCCTGGCCGAGTGTTAGAAGCATGTCCACCCTTTCGCCTATATACTACAAATTGTTTAAAAATATTTTAAAAAGCTGTCTAAAACTTCCATGCATATAAAGACCTGTGAAAGCTCCCCCAAACGCTTGTTTATTTCGCTAAACAATAGATTTGACGACTGTATCAAGCTTGTGACCCTAAAGAATTTACCAAAGGCTCTGCTGCAAGCTTGTACTTTCGTTAAATCTCCCTTTGTTTAGCGAAGTAGCACAAGCGAAAGACCCCAAAGGAATACCATAAAGGGGTGGACCTGCCTTGCTGCGAAACCTTATATGGACATGTCTTTTTAATGCTTGTACATGAAAGGTTTCTGCAGGGAGCATGTCTCACCCCTCTACACTCTGCCGGGTACCCAAATAAAGGCCTAGTTAAAATCGTGTATTTCTTTGCTTTTAGAAGGTCCGGATAAAGGAAGAACTTATAAAAGCTTAGAAATACTAGATAGGAACCTGTCCTTTTTTGGGTGGCAGTTAAAGTGCCCTAATATATAAAATGTGAATTATATGTAATACCAATTTTACTTGTGTAAGAGTTTAACTTCTTTTATGACCTAAAATCTATATCTAATTTAGTTGAACTTAATAAATCAGGATTTATTTTTTATCATATGATATTTTCATAATTTATAGGATTAGTATTATATATTATTACAAGAGTAGAATATACTTTATTATGATGTGATTTATTGAATAGAATATCATGTTTGCCTTTGGACTAGCTATTTTTTTGAACATAGTGAAAAATAATAGCTAGTCCAAAGCTTCCATGCAACTGAAAGGAGCCTATTATAGGACTTCGAAGGATTACTGCCTGGGTTTTGGGGCGGAGCATCCCATTAAATTTTTGCCTGTGGCCTAGCTTTTATTCTGAGTATGCGAAGATTTAAAGCTTGGCCACAGCTTCATATATTATATTCTCTATGAGTAACAGCATTAATTATGCCCTCTTACCATGCAAATTCTGGATACTCAGAAACAGTAATAAACTTTCCGTTCATAGGATTGTGCTTTGACTACATTTTTAGCTATCTCTATTTGTTTTAAGAACGATCCCTCTATCATTTCTTATTTTACAATGTTCATACCTGTTCCAACTTCCGCACTGATACCTTCATCTCTAAAAAATCTGATTCTTGCATTGGATAAAAATATGCTTGTACTTTCTGTAAATAATAAAACGCCTACTGCTGTTATTCTAGGATCTTCCTTACTTCTTCTGGAAATGATTTAAGTACTTCTGCATAAATTTTTAGTACAGTTTCATCTAAATCTTCAATTGTACATTTTGCAATTATTTCATCTTCAAAAAGCCTTCCACCTTCATCATGTTCTAAGTTTAATATTTGTTCGAAATTAAGCTTTTTATTTTCATCTCCAACCCTTAAATAAGCTTCATCAGATACAGTTTTATGTACTTCATCTATGCTTGCCTCAACGTGAATAAGAAGTATTCTATCTTCCTTGCCATTATCTTTAACTACATCTACAAATTCACAATTTGCTTCAACAGGTGGTACACACTCATCAAAGCTGCATTGAATAAAAGCATTTATCCTAATATTTGCCTGATCATTTATACCTAATATTTTCCCATCCTCAATTCCTATAGCTATAGTACCTCCATCTGCATTTGCAAAAGCAATTAAAGTTTCTGCTAATTCATTTATTTGTATTTTGGATGACTTTCTATCAAAATGCTGGCCTTCTCCCATTTTTATTATTTCTTCTATTGGCATTTTAATATTCACTTAAAAGATCCCTCCTTTATGTTTCAAGTATCCCTATATTACTTTCAAGTAAAATAACTTTAGTGTTAAGTAAATCTATATTTATTATAAGATAGTAAGGATTTCTTATAATAAATAGCGCTAAAAACTAGTATTTATCTTATATATAATAATATATTTGCTTTCAAGCAATCAGTCTCTTGTGTTAAGTAAAAGTTACTTTGTTTCAAGTAGATTGAAGATATTGTAAATAATATATTCTATATTAAAGATAAAATTCCTTTATAATATTGTAAATATTAATTCAATAACATTTTTCTCAACTTCTAAACTATTAAAGAAAATAAAACTATACTTTTTATAATTATTCTCTTTGGACATGCTCTTGTTTTGAACGCTGCAGGATTATTTTTGCAAATTAGATTTAATATGATATGGAATTTTTGATGTATTAATTCAGTGAAAAGGAATAGCTTGTCCAAAGCTTCCTTTCGACTGCAAGGAGACTATTATAGGACCTAAGAGGAAGACTCCCTGGGATTGGGGCAAGGCATACCATTAAATTTGTCTATGGCCAAGCTTTTATTCTGAGTATGTGAAAATTTAAAGCTTGGCCATAGCTTCATAAATTAGAAATACTGTAAATTGTATTAATTATTTTTTCTACTATTTGTTACCCATGTTTAGATTACACGTACATAATCAATCCATATATTATGTAGAACTCATAAATCCTTTTTAAGTTTATTTAATTGTACAATACTTTCACCTGACAACAAATTCTTTTTCTCTTTATATAATAAAGTCATTCTAGTTTGTCTAATTATATAATCCTTTTTATCTTTTGGAAAAAAAGATCTACAATACCTATAGTCACAATCTGTACGTTTGTCCAAAAGAATATAAACTATTCGTTCAAGATATTTATTTTCCAGTATATATTCACATTGTATGTTAGACGAAGCATTTCTATTTTGGCTATATTTAAAATAAATATTGTTACTGTCAAGTAACTCCGTAATATGTAAAAAATAATCTATTCTTTCTTTTATTCCTATTATGTTCTTTCCTTCATCTTTTTCAAAAAAGGGACTTGAACTTATCATTTCATATGATATTCTATCTTCTAAAATGTCATTAAATACTTTCTCTCTTTTAGCCTTTAAACGAGATATATCTTTAAGTTTTTGTAATCCAACTAAATGGTGAAAATCACATTCTTTAAAATTTATATTAAATTCTGTTAGCTTTCCTTTTCTCCCTAATTTTATTTTATATTGTATATTCAGCAAATATTTAAATATTACAGCACATTTTTTTAATTTGTCCATATATAGATCCCCTATAATTTTTAATAAAAAATAGCACTGCAATTGCAGTGCTATTTTTTGAATGTTTTCTTTCGGTTGCCCTATTTAAGTTGTGGTAAACAAACAACCCTTATAAAACTCCACAAATCCCGCATCTTAAAACGAACATTTGCTTCAACGTTTAATAGACACACTCTGTTGCCTATTTTCTATCAGTTATTATACAAATAATTAAATTTGTATAATAAAATATTCAAATTTTGATTTATTTCTATACTATATTATATGCATATAATAAAATATAAATCAAGTTTTTTTAAAAATTTTTTAAAGAAATAAAGAAATTTTTTCTCAATATTGCGTTACAAGTTGTGGTAGAAGGAGTAATCATGTTATCAAGTGCAACATAATTTATAAATAATGGTATATAGTATATATTCATAGTAATTTACTTGGGAGTACAGGGGATATATATGTCACTGTATCTCCTTAGATATGATAAGAATGCAAAAATTATAGATAAACCTTACGGTTTTGATGTGATAGTATAAAGAATGTTGGCATCATTTTTATGATACCAACATTCTTTATACTGGTATTAATTTATCCAAACAGCCTATTCCACGTATTAATTCCAACAATGCCATCAACTGCAAGTCCGCTGTCTCTCTGAAAACTCTTCACAGCCTCCAGAGTACCCCCTCCAAAGAATCCATCAGCACCGCATCTTCCAACGCTGTAGCCTCTGATCATAAGCTTTTCTTGAACAGCTTTTACATTACTATCCTCCAAACCAGGATTCATCTTTATAAGATATCCTGGATAAACTAACCTACCGCTGCTTCCTGCAGCCTCACTTCTTATCCTATCTAATGGAAAATTTCCTCCAGGACAATCAGTAGAATAAAGCTCCCTGTGACCATATACTTTACTTATTCCATATTTGCTTAACATGGAGCGGGTTAATTCTAATAATGCACTGTACTGTGTTTGTCCCATAACCTCAACATTGAAATCTCCTTCAGCACATATACCTATAGATCTGGAATTATATCCTGGACAATGAGCACCTACAGCCTTTTCATTTCTTCCCGTATATATAGTACCGTTTTTCCTCACAAGATAGTGATAACCGCAGCCGCACCATCCATTTTCAAGGTGCCACCTGTGGATATCCTCTATGCTGCACACTTTTGCACCTGCATGGTGGAGCACAACTACTTCTGGGTTGTTGCCCCAGGCTAAAGTACTCCTAAATCTCAAATTAGAATTTATTATGTTCAAAATGCTGCCTCCTAAATTTAAAGGTCCTGCACATCTGCAGGACCTTTATGATCTATTTCATTTCAAATTCTTTTGTGTCTGTTGTTACAACCTTAGCATCCTTCTTGCCAACTAATGCACCATTTTTAGTAACAAATATTTTCTTTGCAATTATAAGATCCATGAGAGATGCGACCTGTTCCTGGGTAACTGAAGGCTGTCCATTTGCATCTTCTTTTACATTGTCTACACTCAGTGAAAAATATTTGCCTTCCTCTTCGGTAGTAAACCTCATATTAAGTCTGTTTGCCATTTAAACTCCTCCTTTCCTGATTTTTGTCCACTAACTAGGCGTTAGTAATTACAGTGTTCTCCACTTTTTGAATCTCATTTACAGGATAAGTCAGTATTTCACCTACAGCTTTTACTACATCATATACATCCTGATCTGCTGCATCCATTGCAATCTTGCCAAGTGTAACTTTCTTAAGTATCTCTTTACCCTGTTTGTTAAGCCCTGTCTTTTCTACAATAGAAAGCGTACTTGAAAGCTTTGTTGACTTTGCTGCCATAACAATTCGCCCCTTTCTTTAACTTTTACTTATATATATGCCTTTCAAAAAATTAGTGCAGAAAAAAAGAAATAGGCTTTTACCTATTTCTTCTCCTGGTTTTTTATAACGGCTGATATATCTTCTCTTAAATCTTCAATAGATTTGACTAAAAGGTCAATCTTATTTTCAAACCTTATGAGCAAATATATACTAACTGCTATTGGGAACCCTACGGTGCTGATTAAACTAACCAGCTGGTCATACATAAATATCACCTTCCCCCTGCCATTATAAAAATATATATGCTATTTCAAATATTTGTTCAGTTTATTTAGGGCAGATTTTTTTATTTCTATAGCATGTCTATATTTTATATTAAGCATTTCAGCGGTTTCCTTAAGGGTTCTGCCTTCCATGTATACGGATTTAATTATTTTTATTTCTATATTCTGAAGTTTGCAAAGTGCAAGTTTTATCTTTTTTGCTTGATCAAATGCAATAACTTCATCCTCAAGGGTAAAGTCATAGGGCTGAATTGACAGCACCCCTTCATCCTGTACTTCTCTAAAGTGTTTTATCTGGCCTTTCAAAAGGGCATTGAAGTTATTTACTATGGAATTTGTACAGTAAGTTGTAAAAGAGCCTTTTCCAATTTTGTAGAGTTTTACTGCTTTTATTACAGAAAGGTATCCATGCTGCACTAGATCATCAAAGTCATAGGAAGGAATATTGTATTTGCATGCCTTTTTTATTATGAAGCAGCTGAATTTTGCAATGATACAATCCATGGAGTTTTTGTCGCCGGATTTGGCTTTTCTAACAAGCTCTTCTATGGTAACCACCGCCTTTTTATTTGATTATACAGGTAAAATGGCAGTGGCTGACCATTTTTTGACATAATGGAAAACATTTATCTGTCAAATCATACCATTAAATAAATTATACTCTCCTAATCTTCTGACTTATCTGTTACATATGCCTGTTTAGGATGATTAATTTGTCCTGGGTATAAAAGTTTTAATTTATTTTGTTTAACCAATTTATTTAAATAATTACTTCTAAGACCTACACCATTTCTATTCAATAATTTTGCCAATTCACTTAATTTCATAGGTTTAACTTCACATAATTCTAATATAATATCCTCCATAAGACTTAAATTTACTCTCTTTTTATTTTCTATTTTTTTTGCTATGTTAACTAATTTTTTTTGTATATCTTCATTATTATTTATGGAGTTATCACTGTTATTTATGGAGTTAAGCTCCTTATTTATGGAGTTCATTTCACTATTTATGGAGTTCTCATTTAAATAACTGCTGTGATTAAACATATTAGATAATAAGTATATTGTGCCTCTTCGCTGCCCTTCCGTTTTTAATAATTTTTTATCTATTAATGAGCTTAATATTTTATTTACCTCAATAGAGTTTTTATTTATTAATATCTGAAGTCTAGTATTAGTTATTTGACCTTCTTCAAGTGCTGCAACAAGAGCTACTACTTCATCTTTAGATAAACTTTTTAAATTCTCTCCTAATGTATTTTTTAAAACTAAAATACTTTGCTCTGGTAATAAAGAAATAGTCCTAAGTATCATTATGGTTCTATCCGGCTGAACCTTTTCTATAATTTCAGGTTTTCTCCAGCTTTGTTCATTCCAAACTTTATATATATTTTCAATGCCAGATCCTGCTCTCTCACCAATACCAATCAAAGAAAACATTTTAAAGACATTTTTATTTCTTGGATCACTAATACCACCTCGAATTGCCTGTTTAACAGAAATTCTAAGTTCACCCGGATTTGAAAATTTAAAGTAGTTTCCATACTTTTCAATCACTATGCCTTGTTTCCCATAGTAATCAGCATGTATTAGTGCATTAGCAAGTGCCTCACGAAATGCCTCATGAACTGATGTATCATCTTTCCTAACAATTCCTTTAAGTCTAAAGGGAATATTAATATCCTCTGTTAATTTATTTATAATTTTAAAATAGAAGTCAAAAATATTTCCGCTCCAAGTTCCATCTTGAGATGTAACCCTATCATTCCATCTTGTATTATCTTCACTATTACTTTTTTCTCTATAATCAAGGAAATATTCTGGTACTTCTTTAGTAATCTCCCATTCATTCCCGAACATTAACAATCCAGCAATTGTCAATCCTTCAACATTATTTTCTCTATCTTTTCCCCAGCCACCTATTCTTAAGAGAAATTCTTTATCATCTAAATTAATCCACGGATGTGTTGGCTTTAATATACTAAACCTCTTTCTGTATCTTTCATATGATTCTTTATTTATATCTTCCAAAGTATAATTTCTTAATATCTTTTCATCTTGTGAAAAATCGGATTGATCTGCCAGCATCCTTTTTACTTCATCTTCTGAACATTTATAATCACCATCATAATTACGTCTATACGTTCCTATAATTGGATTAGATCCTAAATAAATAGGTCTTTGCCTTCTATGTGCCCTTGGAATAAATATTTTTATTACTTTTTTTTCATCTACTTCTATTACTTCTGCATCGCTATCTCTTAAAATATTTGAACTTATTTTATTTATATTATTTATTATGCTCCAAAAATCTCTTAATATTTTTCCGACTTCTTGAACACCTCTTACGAAAAAATTATAACCTTTTTGCTCTATTCCAAGTAAAATAATACCACCATTTGTATTAGCAAAGGCTGAATAAGTTTTCCATAAGTCATTAGGTAAGTTTTTTTCTGATTTTTTACACTCAAGCTCGGCATTTTCATCATCCTGTATTAATTCAAGTAATTCTTTTTCATTCATAACCTAACCTCCACTGGTTATCTATCTTAGTCCGCATTTTTATAACCTTCTTGTACTGTAATTATATCAATTGTTTTAATTAAAAGTCATTAATAATTATTTACATTATAATATATATTTTTTATATAATAATTACATTTAATCCATATTATTATATTAATTTTATATTATTCAGTTTCATTTTTCAATTAATATTCCTTTTGATTTTAAAAACTAAAAAGCCACTGACTTATAATTAATCAGTAGCTTTTTAGTTTATGTTTTTTTTTTAAAGCTTTTCCTTTAAAACTTCTTTTAACAATTCAAAGGCACTTTCTTCTTCCGGATTGTTAGTTCCAAGTTCTCCACGGAAAGCTTTTGCAAGAATAGCTTTTTTCATTAAATCTATTTTTTCTATAACATCACAAAGTTCTTTTGCACGTTGTTCATTACCTAGAAGATTGTCTAGAATACGAACGATTTCTTGTTGCTCTTCTATTGACGGAATAATCACTATTACATTTTTAACATCTGTTTGATTAATGCTAGCCTGATTAACAGCATGCTTAGCATTTTTTCTTAACTCTCTTAGTCCTAGATTAGAATTTAAATATCTAATAATATATTCGGGTATAGCATCTTCAGTCAATGTTAATCTCATTACGTTACTTTCAAAAACACATGAATCTTCAAGATTTCTTACAAGTGCAGATTTTCCAAGATATTGAATACTGTTTACCCTATTTATAATAATATCATCATTTTTTAACCCATAATTTTCTTCCTCAGATTCTTCTAATAATAGTCTCTTCAGCGTATACCATGGATTTATAGTTCCATCATAGAAATTATCAATTCTTACAATCATACAACCCTGACCATAAGCGGTTTGGGGCTTATAAAGTCCATTTTGTGGACCAGTTTTAATAAGTTCCTCAAATATTACCTGTTTCCAACTCTCCAAACTAACACTATTCTCTTCTCTCCACTTAGACGTCAATTCTCCTGTAAAAGCTTTATGAAGAATTGCAGCCTTCCTATTTTCAAAGGAGTCTAAAGCATTTTGCACCATCTCCTTTGCTGCATCTAACTTCACAAATAATGATTCAATGATTTCTACAATTCGCTGTTGCTCTGGAAGAGGAGGAAGCGGACATATTAAGCTTGAAAAGAGTGGAAAATGTCGCCTATATCCTAAATCTGGTATTTCAATGTTTTTTAATAAATAAAAAAAGAATTTATCATATACTCCACTAAGTGCCTTTAGAACCTTAACACCATCAGCACCCTGAATAAATGGGAAATCAATATATTTAACTATTCTCGTGTGATCACCAAAAACAACAACTGGTAACTCACCGTCAAAAATTAAATTTCTGTCTGTTGAATAGCCTCCAACAAGTTCTTTACCTTGATCTACAATAGCATAATCGCCCTCTGTCAAATAGTCTTTTTTCTTAATTTTTTTATTACTACTTGTTAGATTCTCAAATAAATTAGTTATACTCGTCCACACCCAATTTTCTGGCACCTCATAAGGTCTATCTTCTTCCTTAACAATAGCTTCTTCCAGAAGTTCCTCTAATGACAATTTTTTATTCTTTGCCTTTGCCATTACCTGTCACCGCCTAAAATCTTTAGTTTCTTTACAACAGTTTGGATTAAATCCATTGCCTCTTCAAGTTGTGAAGTTATTTCTTCACCACTTTCAATTGGATCTTGTAGATCTTCATAGTCTAATACACTTTCATCACGAATTAAACCTAGGTCAAGGTTATCATTTTTCTCTTTTATTTCTTCTCTAGTAAATACCGAAAAACGTTCATCTTTCACCTTTGTTCTATCCTCAGAAGTATAAGCCTTTATAAAGTCTTCAAAATGCTCTTTCTTTAAAGGATTTGTCTTTCCAAAGCTAGGCATATTGGTACGCAAATCATATATCCAAACTTCTTTAGTATTGTCTTTATCACTAGTACCTCTAGTAAAGAAAAGCACATTTGTTTTAACTCCTTTAGCATAGAAAATACCAGTAGGTAACCGTAATATTGTATGTAGATTACATTTATCCATTAAATCCGCACGAATCTTCGCTCCATCATTATGATCAAATAGTACATTATCTGGCAATACCACAGCTGCTCTTGCTTTTCCATCTGCTTTTAAACTTCTATATATGTGCTGCAAGAAGTTTAATTGTTTATTTGAAGTCATGTAAGTCAAATCATCTCTTGTTGCTCTTTCACCACCTCTTTTAGTTCCAAATGGAGGGTTTGAAAGCACAACATTTAAGTCTTTCATCTGCTTTCCTGTATTTGTTAAAGTATCTCCGAGGATTATGTTTCCTTCTATATCATGAAGCATAGCATTCATAAGGGCTAATCTATGTGTTTCGTGAACTAATTCACAGCCAGAAAAAGCCTTAGTTCTCTGAAACTCTTGAAGTTCTGTACCTAAATCAAAATAGTTGTCTGTTTTCTGTTTCATGTAACGATCTGCAGCAATCATAAATCCAAAGGTTCCTGCTGCAGGGTCATTGCATTTTTCACCTGGTTTTGGATCAATAAGTTCCACCATAACATTAATTAATACTCTTGGAGTAAAGTATTGTCCTGCACCAGATTTTTTCTCAGATGCATTTTTTTCAAGTAATCCTTCATATAAGTTTCCAAGTCCTTCTTCTTTTGCTGAATACCAATCTAATCCATCTATAGTTTTAATTATTTTTTCTAGATTTTTTGGTTCTTCTATATTTGTTGCAGATCCCTGATATATTTTTTGCACTATCCCAGTAGTCTTTTCTCCAAGATAATTTAATAATTTATTATAAAATTTCTTAAGTTCCATTCCTCTATAAACTTTTAAATCATCCCATCTATAACCTTCTGGCAATTTATCCTCTGTACCTGTTTCCTTTGCCATCTTTAAGAAAAGAATATATGTTAATTCTGTTACATATTGATGATAAGTTATTCCATCATCTCTTAGTACGTTACAAAGGTTCCAAAGTTTGCTTACTATTTCCTGTGTATTCATTATCTAGCTAATCTCCTTATTGTAGAACATATATTTTTTTAATTTTTTTATTATCTCTCCTAATTTGCCATTAAACAACTTTTTATTGAGTCTATCAAATCCACCACCTTGAGATTTGAAGCTTCCAGTATTTAATGTTTCTGTATCTATTACTACTTCCTTTAGCATAACTTTTTCTATTCTATTAATCCAGTTTTCTTGAGGTTTTGTCAAATAATATTCTCTCTTTATTCTTTTAATAGCTCTTTTAACTCTCTCCTCATTAGATTCTAAGGGACTGCCTAAAGCTTGCTGCCTTATAAATGCTATGATATCTGCTACAATATCTTCATTTTTCAAATCCTTCCAGGCAGTATTTAAATATTCCTCATTGAACCCATTGTTATCTAATATGGCTTTGAGCTGCTTTAATGACTTCTTCGTTAAATCTTCTGGTCTTGTGCATACAACTTCTAAAGCCTGAATAGTATTTTTATTTTCTTCAATATACTTTCTAAACTCATCAATATAATCTTCTGGTTTCTTGCCTTTACCATATCCCCTTGTATGTGACACTACCCTATCTTCTTTATCTGAAACAATTACTATTTTATCATTTCTATACTTTTCATCTAAATATTCAATTAATGCGTTATTTTCTATTATTTCACCAGCAGCAGTATCTATATCCGATTCTCTAAGACTTTTTATAAACTCTTCAGGTGTCTTATCATTACAAAGGCTTTTAAATATTAATCTTTGATTTCCATCTATAAGCTTCTTTTTCCTTTGAAGTTTTGCTATTACTTTTTCTACTGCTACTTGCTTCTCATCAGTGTTTTCAGTTCTCTCTAAAGTTTCCCTTAATATTTTAAAACTCGTATTCTCATTTGCTGCAACTGGTTTCATATTAGTTACATCCTCAAGAGCTTCATATAATCGTACGCAATCAAATATCTCAAAATGAGTTTTATTAATGCTATCACATATTCTTGTTGCTCTGCCAAGCATTTGCTCATAAAGTATTCTCGATTTAACTCTTCTTAAAAATACTATTTTATCAATTCTAGGCACATCAATTCCTGTTGACAATAAATCTACTGTAACTACTACCTTTGGATATTCTTCATTTTTAAATTTTTTTATTTCAAGATCTACATTTTTAATTGATCCTGTTATCTTAAGAATAGAATCATCATCTACGCCGCCCATTGTTTCCTTATAAATTTCCTTTAACAATCTAACAATCATATCAGCATGAGCATCGCTTGCAGCAAATATTAATGTTTTTCCTTCATCATTTTCTGGATCAATATACTTTGTAACTTCTTCTAATGCAGCTCTTGTATGTGACTCCACAATTATTTTCCTATTAAATTGATCTATTTCAAAATCAATATCATCTTCTATTTCCGCTCCATTTATAAGTTCACCAGTAAATTTATTATATTTTGCTACCTTGTCACCTTTATTATAATGAATGCCATCCCTTGTAAGCTCAGTTTCTATAATAAGTGGTGGTTCATGATCCACAAGATATCCATCAATAACAGCCTGTCTATAAGTATAATTGTACACTGGTTTTCCAAATATCATTGTTGTGTGAAGTGCTGGGGTTGCAGTAAGTGCAACTTTAAATGCATCAAAATACTCAACGACTTTCTTATATTTACTTAAAAAGTCCCTACTATCTCTCCATTCAGCTTCTTCTTCACTCATCTCTTTATCTAAAGTGTATCCTCTATGAGCCTCATCAATTATAATACAATCATAATCACCTACAGAAGGTACATTTGTTTCATCTTCATTGTATATAATTCTTTTAACCATAGCCTGTACTGTAGCTACGTGCACTTCAGTTTCTTTATCGATGATTTTTTCATCTAATCCATTAATATTATAGATTTGATCTAAAGTTTTTAAGTCTTCAATTTTAATTTCTTGAAAGGTATCTAATGCCTGATTCCCTAATGATGTTCTATCAACTAAGAAAAGAATTCTTTTAAATCTATTAGCTTTAAGTATTCTGTATATAAGTCCTAATACTGTACGTGTTTTTCCTGTTCCTGTAGCCATTGTTACTAATGCAGTTTCTTTTCCTTCAATAATTGCTTTTTCCACTGCCTTTATAGCTTCCACCTGATAGTATCTAAGACTCAAGCCATCCTCATTTTGCAAGAAATCAAAGCCTAATTCATTTAAGTTTTTATTAGCATCATCTAAATTTTCATTAAGCATATTTTGAAGTTTCTCTGGGGAATACCAGCCTTGAAGAACCTTAGCATTATTTTTAGAATTTCTACAATCCAAGAAATGCACTCCACTTTTGTCCTTAATCTCTTTAATATACTTTCTTCCATTAGCAGAAAATAAAAAAGGTACCTTATAATTACGCCAATTGGAAATTACATAATCACTATGTTCCTCTTTTACACCTTTTGCATAAACCTTAGCCTCTACTATAGTACCTGCAACATCCTTAGAATACTTTTTAGCTTCTATAAATCCTACTAACTTTTTACCAATAAATAAAGCATAATCTACCGCACCATGTCCCTTTTCTTTTGAATATGTAGGCCATTCTGCAATAGCTATGTTCCTTCCTTTTTGAGGTCTTGTTCCTTTTGAGTATCTAAGAGTTGTAGTATCAGCTTCCCATCCTGCTCCCCGAAGCTGAGCATCTATTATCCTTCTAGTTTCCGCTTCATTTAACTCAATTTTTCTGCTAGCCTTTTTACCCTGCTCTCTGCGTTTTTCTAACTCTTCTTTGTCTTTTTCTTTTGCTTTTAATACATTAAGTTCTGCTTCTAAGGCTTTATATTTTTTTTCATATTCTTTTGCTATATCACCAATATCTTCACCATACTGATTTTTTTCAGGCATTACAAAAGGTTTAGGTTCAAATTTCCAATCTCCATAAGTTTGCATAAACCATACAGCTAATTTATAAGTTAATTCCAATTGAACTTTTGCTTTTTCAACATTCTCATACCATTCATGTGCAGCATAATTTCTTTTTATTCTTAACATATTAAGTATAGTATCAATATCCTCTGGAATTAAATCTTCTTTCTTTAATAATTTAATTCTATTATTATGATTGTTATTGTAAACTGTTGGTATCTCATCAATGTGTTCTATAGAAAACATATACTTAACAATAATTTCTCCAAACATACCACATTTCATAAATGTAGTATTTGAATCTATGTAAAGATTTCTCTCTGCTAGCCTGCCTAAATTTTCAAGTATAGGCCACCTTTTCTTTAAGAATTCGAAATTACTCATAACATGTCCCCCCTTTGAAAATGGTATAATGTTATAGGATATATTTATTATACAGTAATATAATCATCTAAGCCTATATGAAGCTTGTGATTCATTTATTGATATATCATTTGAATTATACCCAAATTTAGATAGTAAGTAACAAATATCATTTTTGTTAACTCTAGAGCTTGGTCCTATTATTACTTCAGATATAATATTTTTTTGAACTAATTTTTCAAATGAAAGATCAGCATAGCCTATGATTTGATCATTTCTTGCATGAAAATTTATTGGTTTTAAAACATAATTACTAAATCTTCTTGTTCTACTAAGTTCTTCTTGAATGGCTAGAGAATTATCCTCACTACTAATTAACGGCACATAAAATATTCTTACTTCATCCTCCTCTTTAAAGGCTGGATTTTTCATATAACAACTTGAAATTTCTAGTTCATCACAAATCACTTCACAAAAAGCATCAAATTCTTCAATAAAATACTTATTAAAATCATCACTTACTCTTACAGCATCATCATGAAATAAGTTCTTCATATATGTTACAGCGTCATTAACAGCAAGTCGAATATCTTCAATTTGTTCATCCTTATCATATAATATATCTTCTATATAAATATCATTCTTTTTACTGTTAACTTTTCTCAATAATTTCGAGTCAAAACCAATTGACACTCCCTTTCCATCATCTCCATATGCTCTCCACTGACTTAGCAAGTCACCTTTTCGCGAAAAGCAGGCAATATAACTTGATTCCATGACTTTATATTTCAGCATACTTAATAAATATTCAATATGATTATTAATACCGTCTTCATACCAGTACTTTTCTCTAAGATCAATTATTATACCTTCATCTTTAAGTGATTTATCCAGCGCTTCTTCAATGATACTTATTATCCATTTTCTTTCCATATAATCGTTTGATTTGCTTAGATCTGATAATCTAATACATTTGTTCGATATTATTGAAATAAAAGTTTCTAAACTGCAATAATGATATAATTTTCTCGCCAACTCTATATCATCTCTTCCTAATTATACTTTTCTATATCTATCTAATCATTGATTAATTCACCAATTAAGCATTATTATGGGACCTTTATTCCGCTCAAAATCTACTACTTCACCAGGGTTTGAAAATTAAACTTCACTTAAAGAAACAAACAACATGATTTCTATTCCAAAGTAATCATCATGCATAAATGTTTTTTAATATTTGTCAATTTTATAGATATACTTTCCATAACGCTTACATATTTTTATTATACTACAAATTTTGCAATACATACTAATCAGTGAAATAAGTCTTCAAAGCCATATGAAGTGACGATATTTTATATTTTCCTGTCTTTTTGATTATGAAGTAAGTAAACTTTTAAGGGATTTTATTCATAGATTTTTCGTTGCCTGATCTGGCTGATTTGAGCAGTTCTTCTATAATAAACACCGCCCTTCTTCCTTAATCATGCAGGTTAAAAGGCGGTATTTTGTTAAGAATGTCTATTGATATTTCTTTAGATTTATACTTTCGTATACTATTTATATTGTAAATTGCTTCTATGCTCATTTATTTCATCTCATTAAATTGGAATTTAACTTTAAGTTGAAGTGTTTTTTGTGCACAATATTGAAAATGTGGAGGTTCTCTAAGTAAGATAGTTATGCAGAATGTGCGATTTTATTTAAATTTTTTAATTTTTAATGTAAGTAGATTTTAATAAATATCCTAAAAGCAAGCAGTTTTATCTGTTTTAAAAGAATTAAAATTATTGAAAGAGACTGTTGTACTAATTTCTTAGTACAACATCCCTAAAATATTTATCTAATTCTTAATTAAGATTACAAATAATGTCTACAGCCTTTTGTATATCCTTATCGTTAGTTACTGCCAGTATCGCCCTGCATCTGGAGGAATCACTGGTAAGTTCCTTTAATCCTAAATTTAGATTATTAGGTGTTACGCCAGCTGTTATCATTATTCTCTGAATTTCGACATAAATACGTGCTTTTTGATCTACTGTAATCTCTACAGTGTCGTTCACTTGCGATGGTATAGTAAGTATTGATTTTTTTGCACCAAGTACCCCTATTGTTATTTCTTTTATAGCTTTTTCAATATTTTGATGCATGATTCATCTCTCCTTTTTTGTAATTTTTAATGATTAATTCCTATGGTTCAATTGTACAAAAAATGATAGGTATCTGTAAAAGTTCAAAATAGAGAAAAAACTTTCGACATGTAAAGAACTTGAAATCTTTAATACTAAGGTATTTTAGATAATGTATAGATATCTTTTTTATAATGTATAATCAGTCTTTTTAATGATTAATTGCAATTAAAATATCAGCTGTTTTCGACATTTCCTAATTTAAAGGAGATAGCTTCCTCAGATGTATATTTTCTTTAAATTAGTCTAATATTCTAATAACTCTTATCTTTTAATACCACACTATTTGATTTTCAAAGAAAAGCTTAAAACAAAATTACTATTTACATTACTCAACTTTAAATTGGAATTTGTAGCTGAAATTACATCCAACTATGTTCAAATATTACTTGCATAAACTTTCAACAATTCAGTTCTATTTTCAATACTATTTTTGCATTTAGAAAAAAAGGTTTGCCATGAAGTTTTATCTTTTTGATTCGGTAGATACGTAATTTTTCCATGATTATCGATTCGCTTATCAAAAAACATTATTGGTTCATTCTTCGAAATTTCAGCAAGATATTTTTCATTTAATTTACCACTGTTTATAGCTTTATCACTTTCATACCCGACAAGAAAGGATTGAAGATAATTTTCTGTAGTAAATTTGTCCCATTTTTCAAAGTCATCCAACCAATATCGGACATTAGATTGACATTTTTTTCTCGTAGACAGTTTTTTAATTATCTCCGATTTTTCTTTTTCATTTTCCTTTTCTAAAGCATAATATTTATAAATATACCACATAGCAACATCCCATTGATCCATATTACCTTGTGCTCTGAATTGTAGACATCCTCGCAATTCTGGAATAACATTTCCTAGTGTATATGAACATTTTAAAAAGTCGATTCCACCAACTTCTGTTAATTTATCTATTACTTCTTTATTATTTTGTATTTTCGATTTTGTCTTTCCATATAAGAACATAAGAATTGGTGTCTTTGGAGAAGTCATTATATCACAATTATATTGAGCATTTTTTTCGGTAATGATTACAAACTCTTTTATCGTACACTTTTTCCCTTTCCTATACATACATTTTGTTTTCTTATTACATTTGTTTTGTTTAATATCAAAATTATCAATATAACAGCTAGAATATTTTTCCTTAACTTTCGCACTGTTTTTCTTAAAAAAAGGATATTTAGTGAACATATTAACCACATTCAGAGATGTATCATACTCAACTTCTTCACTTAGATTTCCCCAATATTCTTGTACATGCTTTAATATCTTTTCATCATCAGTCACACCAATCACCTCTACAAATTACTATTCGAATTGATTCTTATATGCTAAATCAGCCTTTAACACCATAATAGCCCAAAAAGTATAAATTATCCATCGCCCCATCCAAGCAGCTGCCTCTCAAGCTCCTTAAAATTATACTGCCTGCACTTTCCCCCATGATCCCGCATATTTTTATACTCCTTAACATCATTGGCAGTCTTCAAGCCTTTCCTTCTCCAGCTCTGCAGTATTCTACCAACGTAGTTTATATTCCTGGCATTATACTTTAAAGCCTCCTCCACTGCAAGAATAATTACATCACAATCTATAACACCGCTCCACATGCGGAGTTTCTCCCTCTCAGCTTCCCCTGCAGAGTGTATGTTCTCCTCAAAAAATGCCAGCACAGTACTATAGGTGTTAAAAGGTGTCTCTTCACCTGCACTCTTATTACTCCTTACTTCTTGCTTATTATTTATTATTTTTTGCTTATTACTTATTACTTCCTTACTTACAAGCTCCTTGTAAGCCCCTCCCAAGGGGCTTGTAAGGGGCTCTTTTAATTCTGTGTCTTCATTTCCAGAGTCAGCAAAATTCTCTATCTCTATTCCATCAAAAATACTTTCAATATCCAGTTCTTCATTAAGACACTGTTTATAAAATAGTGAGACAAATTCTTTGTTTTTAACATTTTTAAGTTCTCTATTGACACATTTTACAGCATTTAAATTATTAGGCTTATTGTATTTAATCCAGTTTAAAATCATTATTTCTTTTGTTTCATCTAAGTAATATATCTTCTTATACTCCTGAAATCTGAGAAGCAGTTTGTCCACTGTTTCTCTATTATAACCTGTTTGGGTTTCTATAATCCGCTTAGGAAGCTCATAAATGCCGCACTGTGTAGTGTTTGAGTTAGTCATCAAGTATATGTAAAAAAACTTTTCCTCGGGAGTTAAATCTAAAACAAATCCGTCATTCCAGAAATCAGTATGGAGCTGCCTGTACTTAGCCATTATAATATCCTCCTAAAAATTAATAATGCCCCTTCTATCCATTAAATTTATATTTGGCTGTATTATTTTCAAGCCAGTTAATCAATTCCTCTTTAAGTATCCTTGTCCTTCTGGATTTAAGCATAATTACGGTAAAGTTTTCCCTGTAAATAATTTCATTAGCAGTACTTCTTTCTATCCTAAGTACTTGTGCCATCTCTTTTACAGTCATAAGCGGTGGAAGTTCATTGAGCCTTTCTTTAATCATGTAGATCCCCCCATATTATAAAAGTACGCTCTCGAAAACTCAGAGAGCTTGATTTTTATATAGTATAAGGTTCAGCATCTCTGCTTCACCCCTAATATTTAAGCTAAATTAATATCATATTTTCCAATAAACTTATTACCAGTAGCATC
>NZ_LROR01000075.1:0-1719 GCF_001675205.1 Clostridium coskatii
AATCCATTTATTCATTCTATAATCCTGTGTTGTTTTTTGTACATCCATTTAAAATCTCCTATTAAAGTTTTTCAAGTTAACTTTAAAAACTTTAAAACTTATTTTAGAAGATTATCTCACATTTTTTGAACACTTTCTATCCACTTTCTTATTTGACGCTTACCAAAGAAATGCAGGATTGCCGCAGTAAAATTTTTTAGATGGATATTTTATACATTAATGTATTTTGCCGAAAACAACTATGAGCTTCTTCAATAATTCTTGTCAAAAAAGGTGGTTTTTAAGCCTGAATTGATGGTTTTTCAAGGCGAATTTATATAAGTTTTAAAGTGGTTTTATTAGCGTGAACTATCGGTTTTAAGAAACGAACCGGTGTCCTCTGGTGCATGAAATATTCACTATGCATATTAGATAATGTTGATAAATTATTTAAAGAAAATAGGAAATATTTATTTTTATATGTTTGGAATTGTTAAAAAATATACCTTAGATAAATGAATTAATTTATATATCTAAGCCGTCCTTATGCCTGCCCTGCAAAGGGCATGTATAAGGTGGACTAGCCCTGGGCTTGTCAAAGGCGTCAATCGTGCGTGAAAAATCCAATTTAATTAAATACTTTTGTGCGTAAAGGGAAGACATAAGAGGAATACACTGGCAGTACAGTTAAAACAGGAACTTTTTATGAATTATTAAGGAAGCACTTTATCAGCAGGAAGCCTTCCTTTTATTTTTTTGCAGGAATCTAACTATCATAAGGCTGACGAGGACTAAAAAAGTGCTGGTGCTTGAAGAAAATATACTGCGGTTTATTATTTCAAGAACACATAAGTGCAATTAGAAGTGTGTCTACAGTAATATTTATATATACAACAATTTTTATTAGTGATAAGGGAAGAGTTATAGCATTATATTTTAAATTTATAGATATATGTTTATGGTATTTTTATTTTGTGAAAGTATAAAAACTCATTTTATAAAGATATAGGAGCGGTGTTTATTTAAAGCGTTGTGCAAAAGAATTTATATAATTTGCCTTTGGACTAGCCTTTGTTTTGAACGCTGCAGAGTTAAGTTTTGTATATAACATATGTTTTACTTTAAGTGATTATTGAGGCGTTAACTAAGTGAAAAAGAAAGTGCTTGTCCAAAGCTTCCTTGCGAGGGAATCTGAGCCTATTATAAGACCATAGAGCATTACTTCCTGGGATTGGGGCGAAGCATCCCATTAAAATTAAAGGCACTTGCCAAGCTTTTTGTCTGAGTGTGCGAAGAGTTAAAGCTTGGCAAGTGCTTCAGTTTCTGAAGGTTAATATTTATATAAAGATTGATTAAACAATATGAAATTTATGCGACCTAACTATTGAAATTGAAAGTATTAATAATGTTCTTTGCTACGAAAATAAAAGTTAGTAACATATGTACATTGACAATTTGATAGGATTTAGGGTTAAAATGTGCATAGCAAAGCTAAGGCAGGCATCGCCTGTCAAAAAAAGAGATGAATAGAAGATGTAGTAATTAATTATTCAGTTGGAGCTTCAATGTGGAAACCTAATTTTTGCAATTCAAAAATATAACGAGAAATACGTTTTTGTTCACAATTTTTTCTACGCTGATCAAAATTAGAGTCATCATAAACTGTACCTGATTTTAGCATCGTATAGATAATTACAAGCAGCTTTCGGGCTAAAGCAATAGTGGATTTTTTGGCACCTT
>NZ_LROR01000076.1:0-41111 GCF_001675205.1 Clostridium coskatii
GAACACGAGGAGATAGGTCAGAGGTGTAAGCAGGGCAACCTGTTAAGCTGACTGATACTAATAGGTCGAGGGCTTGACCAAATAAAAACGAAAGAAAAAAAGTTTACTGTGCAATTTTGAGAGGACAGAGTAATTTGAACTCTTAAAAGTTAATATATAAGAAAATTGATAGAAATAGCAATTTTCGATGATAATCTGGTGGTAATGACGTGAAGGTAACACCCCTTTCCATACCGAACAGGAAGGTTAAGCTTCAGGGTGCCGATGGTACTGCAGGGGAGGCTCTGTGGGAGAATAGGTCGCTGCCAGGTAAGTAAGATACCCATTGTATAGAACATTTTATGCAGTGGGTATTTAAGTATATGCTTAAAAGTAAAAATTAAAAAAGAAATGAAAGTAAATTAATCTACTTTCATTTCTTTTTTAATCACAAATATATTATTTTTGTTTAACAATTCTTTCGATCCTATCTTTAGTTTCTTTAGGAAGCTTTATATCATAGTATCTTATAGAAGTGTTGAAATCCATATTAAGTGCTATACTTGCCGCAGTTTTTGTAGACAATATATTGTTGCTGCCAGGTATTTCACGTACAGCCATAATCTTATTTATTCTTTTTTGAAGTAATAGCAATTTATCAAAGTCTTTATCCATAAAGGTTTTATAAGTCTCAACCATTAATTTTGCTTGAGTATTAGTTTGAGTTCCTACAATACCGTTTCCACCTATTATAAGGTTTGGTATAAGGTATTCATCGATTCCAGAGAAAACAGCAAAGTTTTTATGGACACTTTTAACCTTTTCTACAAAATTTCTTACATTAGCTAGGGCTGGAGTAGTGTCTTTTACGCCGCCATTTGCTATGTTTTCATATTTATTAGCTAATTTTAAAATTAAATCTGGAGATAAATTTACCTTTGTATTTTGAGGAATATTGTATAATATCATAGGCAAATTTGTATTCTCTGCTATAATGGAGAAATATTCAAAAACATGATTGTCATCTAACTTAAAGTAAAATGGAGGTAAAACCAATATTGCATCTGCATTATTTTCTTCTGCAAATTTGCCCAGTTCAATAACTTCTTTTAAATTGGTACTACCTGTGCCAACTATTAATTTAACTCTTCCATTTATAACTTCTGATGCAAATTTTATGTATTGTTTCTTTTCTTCAAAAGTTAAATTAAAAAATTCACCTGTAGTTCCTAGTATACATATTCCATATATTCCATCAGAAATTAATTTTTCAATCATAGCTTTATTTGATTTACTGTCAAATTGACCATTTTCATCAAAAATAGTTATCATTGGTGTAAAAACACCTTTTAACATAATACAATTCCTCCCAAGTTTTAGTATAATACTCCTATGAAATTAGGAATATTAACCTTTTTATATTACAATTATAATAAGATTAATTTTAAATGAATAATCTTACAACATCATTATCGTATTTATAGTAATATATAGCAATGTTCAATTGCACAAATATTAATCGTTATCAGTTAAACATTTTCATTTATGTGCACATTGTAGCAGAATAAGATTTGCTCTTATTATATAGTCAGGGGGAAGATTAATGGACATTAGTACTAAATTGGCTGAAGAAATAGTGGATAGAACTATGAAAGCCGTGAATAAAAATATTAATATAATGAATAAACAGGGTATTATAATAGCATCAGGTAATAAAGATAGAATTGGAAGCGTTCATGAAGGTGCAGTTCTTGCAATTGGAAGAAAATCTGAATTCAGTATTGATGAAAATCAATGTAGAAAATTAAATGGAGTGGAACAGGGTACAAATATAGTTATTGAATTTGAACATGAAATTGTAGGAGTAATAGGTATTACTGGAAAAAGAGATGAGGTTATAGGCTATGGTAAGCTCATCAAAATGACTGCAGAAATGATAATAGAACAAGCTTATGTTATGAAGGAACTTGAATGGAGCAACAGAGTTAAAGAGGATATGATACTTTCACTTATTAAAAATGATCAAGGATCATTTCGTTTACTTGAAAAGTATACTAAAAAATTTAAAATAGCTTCTAATTATCCTATGGCTATTTTTATTATACAGGTTAATTTTAAACAGATTTCAAATAGAAAAGATTTGGATATATTAAAAAATATAGTATCAATTTTGGAGGGTACTCTTAAGGAATCATTAGTAGCAGTTATTGACTCAAAGACTATCGTTTTATTATATAAGTGTCCAAATATAAAATATAAGGCTATAACTTGTAAGGATAGAATAGAGGGGATTTATGAGAAAATACAAAATCAAACTAATACTGATGCAAAAATATCTGTTGGAAAGGTATATACTAAATTAAGTGATATACATAAATCCTATGAAATAGCCAGAGAAACACTTTTGTTTGGAGAAAAAAGTCATCCTGATAATAACGTATACATTTTTGATGTATTGAAGTATGAGATGTTATTTTTTCAGGATAATGCACAATGGAAAATCAATGAATTGAAGGATTCTTATGGATTAATTGAACTAAATGATAAAAATGGTGAATTAAGAGAAACACTAAAAGTTTTTATAGAAGAAAATGGAGAGTTAAATAAAGTATCAAATAAATTATTCATACATAGAAATACCCTTAATTATCGTCTTAACAAAATATATAAGATTACTAATATGAATCCTAAAAATTATATTGATTTATTTTGGCTGTACTGCTCTATTATTAATTTTGAAACTAATAAAAATTAATGGTTATAATTATGAAAAGAAAGGAATTGATATTTTGAGTTTAATAAGTGATGAAGAAATAGAACAAATTAGAAACATAAATCAGAAAAGGTTAGTAAAATTGCCAGATGGAACTTTAGTACCAGCATTAGGACAAGGCACATGGTATCTGGGTGAAAATTCACAAACGAGAAAAAGGGAGATAGAAACTCTTAGAATGGGAATAAGGCTTGGAATGACACTTATAGATACAGCAGAAATGTATGGAGATGGTGGTTCTGAAGTTTTAGTAGGACAGGCAATAAAGGACATTAGAGACAAGCTGTTTATTGTATCTAAAGTATATCCACACAATGCAGGACTTTCAAATATAGTTACTGCTTGTGAAAATAGTTTAAGAAGATTGAATACAGATCATTTAGATTTATATCTTTTGCATTGGAGAGGAAGTGTGCCTTTTGAAGAAACGATAAAAGGCATGGAAAAATTGAAAAAGCAGGGAAAGATATTAAGATGGGGAGTATCAAATCTAGATACAGAAGATATGAAAGAATTTTTAAGTTGTAAAGATGGAGAAAATTGTATGGTTAATCAGGTATTATATCACCTGGGTTCAAGAGGAATTGAATTTGATTTACTGCCATGGCAGAGAAAGCACAACATGCCAATTATGGCGTATTGTCCAATTGCCAAAGGCGGTAAACTGAGAAGACAGTTATTAGATGATCCTATTTTAATAAATATGGCGAAAAAATATAATGCAAAGCCATTACAGATACTTTTGGCCTGGAGCATAAGGACAAAGGATGTGATTGCAATTCCTAAAGCTTCCTGTGAGGAACACGTAATAGAAAATGCAAGATCTGGATCAATTGTTTTATCTAAAGAAGATTTAATTGAACTTGACAGGATATTTCCAAAGCCTACTAGAAAAGTGATTTTGGATGTACTTTAGGCATTTTCAAAGAAATAACAAGTCAGTATGCTAGCCTATTTTTTATCATACTGCGTCGGTAGAACCCTTAGATAGGATTCACTATCTGCGGAACCTGTCTCCTTGTCTGATAAAAAATATACGTCGCATCTTTGACTTGTTATTTTCTTTCAAATGCCTTAAAAATTTTTATTTGAATTAATCTTTGAAATACATCTTCGTTTTAGTTATAATTAATCGAGTAAAACTTTATTAGATATATAAATATTTATCATAACGGAGGGAGTATTATGAAAATAAATCAATTACCAAAGTATTTGAAAGAAGTTGATGGCGAACTGTGGTTTGAGGAGTTTGAGGTTGAGAAAAAAAATTTAAAGATCACTTATAAAGTTAACAAGGTACTTTCTTATTTGAAATCCCCCTATCAAGAGATAGCTTTGATTGACACTGCGGCATTTGGCCCATGTCTTGCACTAGATGGAATAATGCAGTCCACTTCTGCAGATGGGTTTATATACAATGAGATGATAACCCATATTCCAGTACTTACGCATAAAAAACCAGAAAAGGTTTTAGTAATTGGCGGAGGAGATTGCGGGGCAGTGCGAGAACTTTCAAAGTATGAAGAACTTAAAACAATTGATATGGTTGAGCTGGATGAAATAGTAACAAGGGAATGTATAAAGTTTCTTCCAAACATAAGCGGAGGAGCAAATTTTGATAAAAGGGTGAATTTCAAATTTGGAGATGGAGTTCAATATGTAAAAAACACAGATATTAAATATGATGTAATAGTAGTTGATTCACCAGATCCAGAGGGACCTGCCAAAGATTTATTTGGAGAAGAATTTTATAAAAATGTGAAAAAAACATTAAATTCTGACGGAGTAATGGTATGTCAAAGTGAATCTCCAATGCTGCATCGTGATATAATTGAAAGTACAAGAAAAATATTAAAGGATAACTTTAAAATTGTAAAAACATATGTAGCTTTTGTTCCTACTTATCCTGGAGGATTGTGGAGCTTTACAATGGCCTCAGATGTCTATGATCCTTGTAATATAGATGTAGATAGATTGCCCTTAAATACCCGTTATTTAACAAAACAAATTGTAAAGTCCTGCTTTGACCTTCCAAATTTCATAAGTGATTTAAAATAAAGAAAAAATAAATTTAGCTAACATTGTTATGTTAGCTAAATTTATTTGGGGAGGATTATATGGTAAATAGTTTAAATGTAAAGGCAATTAAATTTAATTCTCCAGTTAAATTAAAACCTTTACTAATATCAATTTTAATTGGAGTACTAATTTGTTTTATACCTAAACCCAATATGGTACCTAGAAATGGATGGTACCTCTTGGCAGTGTTTATAGCTATTATAGTTGCCTGTGCTTTAGGGGCTGTATCACTTGGACTAGCATCCTTTATAGGCATATTTATTTTAACTTCCACACACATTATTACAGTAAAAACAGCATTTTCGTCCTATGCAGAAGGAGTTATTTGGCTGATTGTATGTGCTGATTGTCTTTCTATAGGAATAACTAAAACAGGCCTTGGCAAAAGGATTGCCTATAATCTTATTAAGAAGATAGGTAAGAGGACTATAGGTGCAGGATATTCTCTGGTTATATGTGAAATTATATTGTCTATGTTGATTCCAAGTTCTGCTTCAAGGGCTTGTGGAATAGTATTTCCTATTGCAAAATCTTTGTCAAGAGCCTATGGATCAAAAGTTGGAGATGGAACTGAGAAAAAAGCAGGAGAATTTTTAATGCTTACGGCACTACATAGTAATCTTATTTCATCTTCTCTATTTATGACATCTTCGGTTGTAAATTTACTAGCAATTACTATGGCTAGAGATTTGGGAGTAAAAGAGAATATAACTTTTGGCATGTGGTTTTTAATGGCATTAATCCCATCATTGATAGCTTTTATAGTTATACCTATAATCATTTATTTTTTATGTTCTCCAGAAATAAAAAAGATGGACAATGTTAAAGAATTGATGGATAAAAAATTAGAAGAATTAGGACCTATAAGTAAATCAGAGAAACTAATGATTTTTGTATTTGCAATAGTAGTTTTCCTTTGGATTATTGGAAATAAGATAAATTTAGATGTTACAACTGTAGGAGTTTTAGGGCTCATAATATTAATTTCTACAGGAATTGTGTCCTGGGAAGAATTTACTGGCAAAAAGGAAATATGGAATTTACTCATATGGTTAGGAGCATTTATGATGATGGCAGGTCAATTAAACAAATTGGGAGTTATTAAATGGATAAGCAGTATAGTAAGAGAACACATATATACAAAATCATGGATGCTTACACTAATTATAGTATGTATTATAATGTATTATTTGCATTACTTGTTTGCAAGCAATACAGTACACTTTACTGCCCTATTTTCAGCCTTTTTAACTATATTGCTAAGTGCTGGAGCTCCAACAATAGTATCTATATTTTTACTAGTTAACATATCAGCTTTAAGTTCTGGACTTACTCATTATGGATTAGCACAAGGAGGAGTTTACTTTTCGGAAGGATATGTTAAGCAAAAGAAATGGTGGTTTGTAGGTTTTTGTATCTCAATAGCACATCTTTTAATTATCATTGGAATTGGAATGTTGTGGTGGAAATTGATTGGAATATATTAAGTACTTATTTACAAACTTTTAAGTTCTAAGCCTCTATTATGAGAAATCATATATTTTTAAATAAGGCACTATGCAATTACATAAAAACAAGAAGTAATAGCTATGACTATTTATGCAATTGAATATTGATATTACTTAAAAAAAATATGATGATTATATTGGAAGAGAGTAGAGGAGGTATTAGAATGTGTAAGGAGAATTGTAGTGGACTTATCAGTAAATACATTCAAACTTCTGGTGGACTTGAAGCTGTTGGAAGAGAAGTCAAACAATTGGGAAAAAGAGCTTTTATTATTGGAGGACAAACTGCACTTGGAGTTTCCTTTGATAAAATAGAACAAAGCCTCAAAAGTGAAGGAATCGATTATAAGGTACATATATTTAGTGGTTATTGCACAATAGCACAGATAAACCGTATTGGGGAAGAGGCAAACGAATTTAATGCTAATGTTATTATAGGCATTGGAGGAGGAAATGTTTTAGATACAGCTAAAGCTGTGGCTGATATTTTTAGTAAAAAAATTGTTACAGTACCAACTACTGCAGCACAATGTGCGGGTTATTCTAGTTTTAGTGTAGTATACTCTGACGATGGAGTGGTAATAGATAATATGTTTCTCAAACATAAAGTAGATTGTGTAATTATAGATACAAATATTATTGCTAAAAAATGTCCTTCTCGCATGCTGGCGGCTGGGATAGGAAACGGAATGGCAAAGTATCCAGAAATTCAGTTTAGAATGTCATCTTGTCTCAAGTTAAAGAAATCAAGTTCAATGTCTTTAGCTATGCAAGTGGTGAAATTTACCTGGGACAAATATATAGAAATGAGCAGAAAAGCTGTAAATGATGTAAATAATAATTGCAATTCACAGGAAGTAGAGGATATGGTTTGTGCTAATATTGTGCTAACTGGAATGACATCATCCTTAGTTAATAGCGGAAATCAGTTGGCAATTGCACATTATTTTTATAATTGTATAACTAAGTTTTTTAAAGAACAACAAGCTAAATTTTTTCATGGAGAATTAGTTTCTTTAGGACTATCTCTTCAGATGAAAATTAATGGATGTTCAAATGCTGAGATTGAGCAACATAAAAGTTTTTTACGATCTATTAATTTGCCAACTACATTAAGAGATATACAATTAGATGCTACGGAGAAAAATTTGAGGATTATTGGTGAATATATTGTTAGTAAAATAAAATGTGGTGAAGAGGATAGAAAGTTAATTTGGAACAGCATGCAATCTATGTGGTAAGTTTAGAGCCATTAACAGGAGGTACTCGTATAATCAGCATTTATCCAGGTGAAATACCTTATTATCTGCACTTGTAATAATAGTAGGAAAATATTTATGCATATATATAAAAAAGTAGCTATGATAATGATTAAAATTTATTCAGATGAACATTGAAGGAAAAATAAAAAAATATGATAATGTAAATGAGCTATATTTTATAGAAATACAGAATTTGGAGGAGACTTAATATGAGTAGTAAAGGTACACCTATTGTAACAGATATGAAAGTTATTCCAGTAGCAGGATATGACAGTATGTCATTAACATTAAGTGGAGCTCATGCACCATTTTTTACAAGGAATATAGTTATTATAAAAGATAATTCGGGTAATACAGGGCTTGGTGAAATACATGGAGGAGAGCATATTAGAAAGGCTTTGGAAAACTATAAGCCGTTTGTTATAGGCAAACATATAGGTGATTATAAGGGTATAATATATGAATTAAAAAATAGGACTTGGGGTGCAGATCAAAATAATGGGGAATGTATTCAAGAACTTGATTTAAAAAACTTGCGTTTTGTAGTTCATGCTGAAACTGCTGTTGAATCTGCATTACTGGATTTATTAGGACAATATATGGATCTTCCAGTAGCATCTTTACTTGGAGATGGTAAGCAAAGAGATGCTGTGAGGATGCTTGGTTATTTATTTTATGTAGAAGATAAGAATAAAACGAATTTATCATATATTGATGAAAGCAATAGCAAGGACCCATGGTTTAAAATAAGAAGAAAGAGAATGGTAACTGTAGAAGATATTATTGAAGAGGCTCATGCAGTAAAAGAACGTTATGGAGTAAAAGATTTTAAATTAAAAGGAGGAGTATTTGAAGGAGAAAAAGAGATAGAAACTATAAAAGCTTTAGCTAAAGAATTTCCAGATGCTAATGTCAATATAGATCCTAATGGGGCATGGTCTTTAGAAGAAGCTATAAGGCTATGCAAGGATGCTGGTACAGCTTTATCTTATGCTGAAGATCCTTGTGGGCCAGAAAAAGGTTTTTCAGGAAGAGAGATTATGACTGAGTTTAAGAGAGCTACAGGACTAAGAGTAGCAACAAATATGATAGCAACAGATTGGCGTCAGTTTGGTCACTGTCTTTCATTAAATTCACTTGACATAATTTTAGCAGATCCACATTTTTGGACAATGAATGGTGCAGTACGTGCGGCGCAAATATGTAATGAATGGGGATATACTTGGGGTTCACATTCAAATAATCACTTTGATATATCATTAGCAGTGTTCACTCAAGTTGCTGCCGCAGCCCCAGGAGAAATTACATCAATGGATACCCATTGGATTTGGCAGGATGGACAATACTTAACTAAAACTCCATATAAAATATCTAATGGGTTGATAGAACTTCCTAAAAAGCCAGGGCTTGGTTTGGAGGTTGACATGGACAAGGTTATGAAAGCTAATGAGTTATACACTAAAATGAGTTGTGGAGATAGAGATGATTCTATATCCATGCAGTATTTAATAAAGAATTGGAAATTTGATAGTAAAAAACCGTGTATGGTAAGGTAAATTATAAATATATAGAGAAAGAGTTGTCTTAGTAATTAGACGGCTCTTTTTCTTAGTTTTTTATAGGTAAAAATAAAAGAATTAATGCAATATAGTATATGTTTTTTTTATGGGATATTCAGAGAAAAATTAAAATTTTCTAAAAAAATATTTATGCATATAAATGAAAAAATGACTCTGATAACGATTAAAATTTGTGCAGGTGAATATTGAAGGTAATATAGAAAAATATGATAATAAAACTACAAAGTATTTATAAGAGTTCTATAGTACTCAATTTTAAGTATTTCAGTATATCATATGATTAGTCCAAGGTTGTATTAAAAGTAAAGTAAATGTTTGCAATAAAATAATTTGATAAAACACGATTAAGGAGGAGTTTTACATGTCATTAGTTATAGTTGGTATTGGAGTAATACTACTTTTGGTATTGATGATACCTTGTAAACTTAATGGATTTATTTCTTTGATATTGGTTTCGTTGGTAGTTGGTGTTCTTGAAGGAATGCCGTTAGGAAATGTTACTAAATCTATGTATAAGGGTATTGGAGGCCAGCTGAATAGTTTAATACTTATACTTGCATTTGGAGCAATGCTTGGTAAACTTATGTCAGATTGTGGAGCTGGACAGCGTATTGCTACTACCTTGATTAATAAGTTTGGAATGAAAAGAGTTCAATGGGCTATGCTGGTAACATCAATTATTGTAGGAATCACAATGTTTTTTGAAGCAGCATTCATTTTATTAATACCAATTATTTATAGTATAGTTAAGGAAACAAAGTTACCTTTAATCTATGTTGGATTTCCAGCTGTTGTTGCATTATCAGTAACACACAGTTTTTTACCACCTCATCCTGGTCCAACCCTTGTGGCTTCTGCATTTAAAGCTAGTGTAGGAGGAACACTTCTTTTAGGACTAATTCTTGCAATTCCAGGGGCTATAATAGCAGGAATTTTATTTTCAAAAACAAGTATTGTAAAAAATGCTAAGACGCATATACCAGAAGGTTTAACTACAAGTAAGTTGTTTACGGATGAGGAAATGCCTAGTTTTGGAAAAAGCTTATTTACAGCAATTGTACCTGTAATTTTAATAGCTATTTCCGAATTTAGTGGAATGTTTCTGCCTAAAGGATCTTCACTTTTAAAATACATTAAGTTCTTTGGAGATGCACCTATAGCATTGATGATTACAGTAATTATTGCAATGTTTACTTTTGGATTTGGATGTAGTAGAAGCTTAGATGATATAACGAAAAGTATGAGTGAATCTGTAAAAGCTATTGCAATGATTATTCTTATAATTGGTGCAGGAGGAGCGTTTAAACAGGTATTAGTTGATTCTGGAGTTGGAAATACAATTGTTTCTATAACAAAAGGATTAAATTTTTCACCAATAGTACTGGCATGGTTTATTGCAGCAATTTTGAGAACAGCACTCGGATCAGCTACTGTAGCAGTAACAGCTGCAGCAGGATTAGTAATGCCGCTGGCAGCTTCATCAGGAGTTAATACTAGTTTAATGGTACTTGCAGTTACTACAGGAAGTATATTTGCATCTCATGTAAACGATCCTGGATTTTGGATGTATAAAGAATACTTTGGACTATCAGTGGCAGATGCAATAAAAACTAGGACAAGTTATACGTGTATTCTTTCTGTTATTGGTTTAATTGGTGTTTTGATCTTAAATATTTTTGTACATTAGTCAATTTAAAAAACCAACCTCCAATCGTTAGATTTTAGGTCTAACTTTTGGGGGTCGGTTCATTCACCAGATGCCTTTCTAAATTATGTATAATCTTTTCTTATAAAACAAAGAGTTCTACTGCTGATTAGTGCAAGATTGCAAAAAAACATATATTTAATGTTATGAATGCAATAGAAAAGGAGAGTTAATATGGAAATAAAAAAAGGTGGAGTAGTATCTAAGTTACTGGAAAATGTATATATCCCAAAGATGTTTAAGGTAAGGCAGATCTTCCCACGACCTATTATTGAATCAAAAAATATACCTGAAGTAGTAAAAAGAGAATTAGCACAAAAGAAATTTTCTGATAAGATTAAACCGGGAATGAATATTGCCATTACAGCTGGCAGCAGAGGTGTTGCTAATGTAGCTATTATAACAAAATCTATAGTAGATTTTGTAGCATCTAAAGGAGCAAGTCCATTTGTTGTTCCTGCTATGGGTAGTCATGGTGGAGCAACTGCTGAAGGACAACTCGAATTATTAGCAGGTTATGGTCTTACGGAAGAGTATTTGGGATGCCCAATTAAATCTTCTATGGAAGTCAAAATGATAGGACATACAGAGGATGGAAGAGAAGTGGTAATAGATAAAAATGCTGCAGAAGCTGATGGTATTATAATTTCATGTCGTATTAAACCTCATAATGCCTTTAGAGGTAAATACGAAAGTGGAATTATGAAAATGATGGCAGTTGGTTTAGGTAAGCAGGTTGGAGCAGAGCATGTTCATGAACAAGGAATGCAAAATATTGCAAAGAATATACCTATTATAGGAAATGCAATTATTAAACATGCACCAATTCTCTTTGCCGTACCATGTATAGAAAATGCTTTTGATGAAACATGCAAGATAATAGCAGTTAACAGCGATGAAATTGCAAGAGAGGAACCCAAGTTATTACAAGAGGCTTTTGTTAATATGCCTAAGATTATAGTTGGAAGATGTGATGTACTTGTTGTTGATGAAATAGGAAAAAATTATAGTGGAACAGGTGTGGATCCTAATATTACAGGAACATTTTCTACAAAATATGCATCAGGTGGTGTAAAAGTACAGAGAACTGCAATGCTTGATATAAGTAAAGAATCTCACGGAAATGGTTTGGGTGTAGGACTTTCAAATGTTATAACAAAAAGACTGTTTGATAAATTGGATCTAGAAAAAATGTATCCTAATTGTATTACAAGTACAGTACTGGAATCTGCAAGGATACCCTGTGTTGTGGCAAATGATAAAGAAGCTATACAGCTTTGTATTAGAACATGTGTGGGAATTAATAAAAAGGCGCCAAAGGTAGTAAGAATACCTAACAGTTTGCATATTGGTCATATTATGTTATCAGAAGCCTACTATGATGAAATGAAAAACTATCCTGATCTAGAAGTGGAAAGTGAACCAGAATATATGCAATTTAATGAAGAAGGAAACCTGTAATAGAAGGTTTCCTTCTTTATTAAATTACAACTTGAAGGGTATTATGCATATCTATAAAAATAAGTTGATGTTAAAGATTAATATATGTGCAATTGAACATTGAATAGAAAATTTGAAAGTATAATAATTATATTATAAAGTAATATAAGTTTTATTGAAAAACAAAGGAAAACGTTATTATGGAGGTTAGAATATGAATGACAATAAAAATATGATAAAGAATACACCTGTTGTTACTGACATGCAAGTTATTCCTGTAGCAGGACATGATAGTATGTTATTTAATTTAAGTGGAGCACACGGACCTTTTTTTACACGTAATATTGTGATTTTAAAGGATAATGCAGGAAATACTGGTGTTGGAGAAGTGCCAGGAGGCGAAGCTATACGTAAGACAATAGAGGATTCAAAGTCATTAGTTGTGGGACAAAGTATTGGAAAATACAAATCAATAATTAGAAATGTAAAAGAAACTTTTTCATCTAGGGATTCTGGTGGACGTGGACTTCAGACATTTGATTTGCGTACTACTATACATGCAGCTACTGCAATAGAAGCAGCATTACTTGATTTAATGGGAAAATTTCTTAATGTACCAGCCTGTGAATTATTAGGTGAAGGCCAGCAAAGAAAATCAGTTAAAGTTTTGGGATATTTATTCTTTGTAGGTGATAGGAAAAAAACAAATTTACCTTATGTAAGTGAACCTGATTCAAAGGATGATTGGTCACGATTACGTATTGAAGAAGCAATGACTCCAGAAGCTGTTGTAAGACTGGGAGAAGCTGCACAGGAACGCTATGGATTCAAAGATTTTAAATTGAAAGGTGGAGTTTTAAGTGGAGAAAAGGAAATAGAGGCTGTAACAGCTTTGGCTAAACGTTTCCCGGATGCTCGTATAACTCTTGATCCAAATGGATCATGGTCATTAGATGAAGCTATAAAGTTGTGCAAAAACATAAAAGGTGTTTTGGCTTATGCTGAAGATCCTTGTGGAGCTGAAAATGGTTTTTCAGGACGTGAGGTCATGGCTGAATTTAGGAGAGCTGTTGATTTGCCTACTGCTACTAATATGATAGCAACGGACTGGAGGCAGATGGTACATTCTCTTCAGCTGCATTCAGTAGATATTCCATTAGCTGATCCACATTTTTGGACAATGGAAGGTTCAGTGAGAGTAGCACAAACTTGTAGAGATTTTGGACTTACTTGGGGTTCACATTCAAATAATCATTTTGATATTTCACTTGCAATGTATGCTCAAACAGCAGCTGCAGCCCCAGGAAATGTAACTGCAATTGATACACACTGGATATGGCAGGATGGTCAGTATTTGACTAAAGATCCATTTAAGATTGTAGGTGGTATGATAGATATTCCAGATAAACCAGGCTTGGGTGTAGAGATAGACATGAAACAAGTCAAGAAAGCTAATGAATTATATACCAAAATGTCGTTAGGGGCACGTGATGATTCAGCTGCTATGCAATTTTTAATTCCAGGTTGGAAGTTTAACAATAAACGTCCTTGTTTAGTAAGATAAAATATGCTTTCGTTTAGGACTGCTGCACCAACTATTAGTGCAGCAGTCCTAAATTTATATATGGATATTCAAATCAAAAATAAGTTATGCAAATAGATAAAAAGAAAATATTAAAGGCAAATGATATTTGTGCAACTGAATATTGTTTCACTTGTAAAAAAGTACAATAATAAAATAGAAATAGATGATGAACAGTAAACGCTTTTAATAGTAACATTTAACTTTAATATAGAATTTAGATATATTAGAAAAGCTAAGTTCTTGAATAGATTTTAGGCAATAGGAGGGTTTAAACATGAAAAAGGATTTTAGTATTTTGCTGGCACCAGATTCCTTCAAAGAGAGTATGACTGCAAAAGAAGCTTGTGAAGCTATGGAAAAGGGAATAAAAAAAGTAAATAAAAATATTAAGTGTATACAAGTGCCTATGGCTGACGGGGGAGAGGGAACAATGCAATCTCTTGTTGATGCTACAGGAGGAGATATATATAAATTAAAAGTAATTGGACCACTTGGAGACGAAGTAGAAGCTGAATATGGTATTTTAGGAGACGGCGAAACAGGTATTATAGAAATGGCCAGTGCAAGCGGAATAGGTTTGGTGCCAAAAGAAAAAAGAAATCCGCTCATAACAACAACTTACGGAACAGGACAATTAATAAGAGAGTGTTTAAACCACAATATAAAAAAATTGTTAGTTGGCATAGGGGGAAGCTCTACTAATGATGGTGGCGTAGGTGCAATTCAAGCTCTAGGTGGAAAATTTACAAACAGAGATGGAAAGGAAATTGGATTTGGTGGTGGTGAGTTAGGTAAAATAGAAAAAATTGATTTAACAAATTTTGATGTTCGTTTGAAGAATGTCAAATTAGAAGTAGCCTGCGACGTAATTAATCCTCTCTGTGGAAAAGAAGGGGCTTCTAATGTCTTTGGACCACAAAAAGGAGCTACTCATGAAATGATTAAAGTATTGGATGATAACTTAAGGCATTATGCTAAGATAATTAAGGAACAAATTAATGTAGATGTATTAAATATACCTGGAGCAGGTGCGGCTGGTGGATTAGGAGCTGGACTTATGGTTTTCTTAAAAGGGGAACTGAAAAACGGCATCGATATAGTTATAGAATATTCTAAGTTGGAAGAAAAAATTAAGCAAGCAGATATAGTTTTTACCGGTGAAGGTAGTATTGATTTTCAAACACAATATGGAAAAACCCCAATTGGAGTAGCTATGATAGCAAAGAAATACAATAAGCCTGTAGTAGCACTGGCAGGTAGTGTTGAAAATGGTATAGATGTATTATATGAAAAGGGTATAGATTCAATTTTTAGTATTGTTAGAGGTGTGACCACATTAGACTGTGCTCTAAAAAAAGGCAGTGAAAATATAGAGAAAACAGTTGAAAATATAGTAAGATTAATGAATGTAAAATAGTTAAAATCACATGTAAGGAGGTTAAAGTTAAATGGATAGTAATCAATTAAAACCTTTGTATATTAAAGTTAACCCTGAAGACAATGTGGCTATAATAGTAAACAAAGGTGGACTTAAAAAGGGAACTACTTTTGAAAATGGATTGAAATTGCTGCAGGATATACCGCAAGCTAATAAAGTGCTTTTAAAAGATATTTCAAAAGATGAACCTTTTATTAGATATGGAGAAATAATTGGATTTGCAAAAAAAGATTTAAAAAAGGGAAGTCGGGTAGCACACGATGAAGTTAGACTACCTAAGGCACATTCCTTAGATGAATTAAAAAGCGGTAAAATGATTGATAAATATGAACCTTTAGAAGGTTATACATTTATGGGGTATAAAAATGAAGATGGCAGCGTTGGAACTAAAAATATACTTGGAATAACTACAACAGTTCAATGCGTACAAGGTGTTGTCAATGTTGCAGTAGAGAGAATAAAAAATGAGCTTTTACCTAAGTATAAAAATGTTGATGCTGTTGTAGCTTTGAATCATCTATATGGATGTGGTGTTGCAATACATGGTGATAATTCTGAAATTCCTATAAGGGCAATAAGAAATTTATCCAAAAATCCTAATTTTGGCGGTGAAATGCTGACAGTATCTCTTGGATGTGAAAAATTAGTACCTACATTACTTTTTCCTGAAATAAAAGATGAAAATCTTGTCATACTACAAGAGTGTTTTGGATTTAATAAAATGATTGATGAAATTATGAAAAGAGCAGAAAAAAAACTTACAAAGTTAAATTCAAGAGTTAGAACTAAATGTCCTGTATCTGATTTAATAGTAGGACTTCAGTGTGGTGGAAGTGATGCCTTTTCAGGAGTTACGGCAAACCCAGCAGTAGGATTTGCAGCAGATTTATTAGTTAGATCAGGTGCAAAGGTAATGTTTTCTGAGGTGACTGAAATCAGGGATGCAGTTCATTTGCTGGCACCTAGAACAGTTAGTGATGAAGTACTTGCGAAACTTGTTAAGGAAATGAAATGGTATGATAAATATTTGGACGAATCACATGTTGATAGAGATGCCAACCCTTCACCAGGAAATAAAAAGGGTGGACTTTTAAATGTTGTAGATAAGGCACTTGGATCGGTAGCTAAATCAGGTAGTACAAGCATAGTGGATGTATTATCTCCAGGAGAGCGTATTAGAAAAAGAGGTATGACCTATGCTGCAACACCAGCAAGTGATTTTGTTTGTGGGACAATGCAGTTATCATCAGGTATGACTTTACAAGTGTTTACTACTGGAAGAGGTACTACATATAATTTAATGATTGCCCCTGTTATAAAAGTTTCAACTAATACGGCACTTAAAGAAAAATGGAATGATTTAATAGATCTAGATGCAGGAAGAATTGCCACAGGTGAAAAGACAATTGAAGAGGTTGGTTTAGAACTTTTTAAATTGATAATAGATATAGCTAGTGGAACTAAAAAAACTTATGCAGATGTACATGAAATTTATAATGCACTATCAGTTTTTAATCCTGCACCAATTACGTGATAATTGCCTTGATGATAAAATAGTAGATTGTAAAATGTTATGCATATATATAAAATAGTTTGCTGGTAATAAATCATATTTGTGCAAATGAACATTGAATGATAAATGCAAAGGTATGATAATAATATTATAAAATAGAAATACAGGAGGATTGACTTATGAAAGTAGGATTTATCGGACTTGGAATAATGGGAAAGCCAATGTCAAAGAATTTAATAAAGGCAGGTTATGACCTTGTAGTTTATAATCGCAGTAAGGCATCAGAAGAAGAACTCGAAAAAGCAGGAGCTGAAAGAGGAGCTTCACCAAAAGATGTTGCAGCTAAAAGTGATGTTATAATAACGATGCTTCCAAATTCTCCACAGGTTAAAGAAGTTGTCTTAGGAGAAAATGGTGTTATTGAGGGAATAAAAAAGGGTTCCGTATTTATTGATATGAGTTCCATAGCACCACTTGTTTCTAGAGAAATAGCTAAAAAATTAGAAGAAAAAGGAATTGACATGTTGGATGCTCCAGTAAGTGGTGGAGAACCAAAAGCTATTGACGGAAGTTTATCTATGATGGTAGGCGGAAAGAAAGAAGTTTTTGAAAAATATAAAGATTTACTTTTGAAGATGGGTACAAGTGCAGTACTATGTGGTGATGTTGGTGCAGGTAATGTAACAAAGTTAGCAAACCAGGTAATTGTTGCATTAAATATAGCAGCTATGTCAGAAGCTTTTGTACTAGGAACTAAAGCTGGTGTATCTCCAGAATTAATTTACAATGCTATTCGTGGAGGACTAGCTGGAAGTACTGTATTAGATGCTAAAGCTCCAATGGTATTAGACAGAAATTTCAAACCAGGATTTAAAATTGACCTACATATAAAAGATTTAAAGAATGCTGTTGAAACTGCAGCAGGAGTAGGAGCACCACTTTTCCTTACAAATCAAGTATTAGAAATGCTTAGAAATTTGCATTTAGATGGAGAGGGACAAAGCGATCATTCTGCTTTAGTAAAATTCTATGAGAAATTAGGAAAAGTTGAAGTAACTAAATAATTTTGTAGGAATCTAGTTTGAACTTGAGCTAGATTCCTTTTTCATATATTTACTAATCTTAAGATAGATGCACATAATTATAAAAAATCATTTCTATAATAAGCAATTAAAATATTCACTTGTATTTTAGAACAGAAATAGAGTTATTGAATATAATAACTAATGGTAGTAAATAGAAAAGGAGCGTATATATATTTGAATATATATGTAGTCCGTCCAGGAGACTCTACATGGTCTATAGCTAGAAAATTTGGAGTTTCTCCGGACAGTATAATAAAGGCCAATGACCTCAATCCAAGGGAAAGTTTAGTAGTGGGACAATCAATTGTAATTCCATCAAGGGAAAGAGCATATAGGGTTAAAGCAGGAGATTCACTGTGGTCTATAGCTCAAAAATTTGGAGTTTCCGTAAACAGCATACTAAGTTTAAATAACATGTCAAGTTCTTCCGCTATTTATCAAGGTATGACACTTAGGATACCTGAAAAATCCAAAAACTATGGAACTATTGAAACAAATGGTTTTATACAACCTTCTACTGATGAAAAAGAAACTAGAATTGTAATTGATGCAGCACCATATCTAACTTATATAACTCCTTTTAGCCATCATATTACTGCAGAAGGGGGATTGACTCCACTTAGAGATGAAACAATTATTGCGGTTGGGAAAAATAATAGGGTTGCACCGTTACTTTCAGTTACAAATTTATCTGGAAAAAATTTTGACACTGAGTTAATAGGAAAGTTCCTTAATGATGAGAAAGCTCAGAATAATCTTATAAACAATATGATAGATATGATGAGGAGAAAAGGTTATTATGGAACTATAGTAGATTTTGAAAGAATTCCACCAGAAGATAGAACAAAGTATAACCGCTTCCTTGAGAAATTAGTAGCAAGGCTTCACCCACTGGGATATGTAGTTGGAACTGCATTAGCACCTAAAACATATGATGTAAAAGCTGGTGCATGGCATGGAGCTCATGATTACAGAGCTCACGGCAGAATAGTTGATTTTGTAATAATAATGACTTACGAATGGGGGTGGTCGGGTGGCCCACCTATGGCCGTCGCTCCAATTAATGAGGTGAGAAAAGTAATAAATTATGCTGTAACCGTAATACCTCCTAATAAGATAATGATGGGAATGCCGCTTTATGGATACGATTGGACACTTCCATATACTCCAGGAGGAGAATTTGCAGAAAGTGTAGGAAATAGAGAAGCGGTGGATAGAGCAAGAAGATACGGAGCTGTCATAAGGTATGATCAAAAAGCACAATCACCATATTATAACTATATAGATGAAGAAAGACGGCAGCATGTAGTTTGGTTTGAAGATGCAAGAAGTGTAGAAGCAAAATATAAACTTGTAAGTGAATATGGACTTCGAGGTGTTAGCTACTGGGTTCTGGCAAAGCCATTCCCAGAAAACTGGCAGGTACTTGATAATATGTTCAATATTGAAAAAGTTATACCAGCTAGGTGATATGGTTAGAATATAACTGTGAAATTAGTTTTTTCCTCCATAGTTTAATTATTAAAAACTGTTTAATGCTATTTAAACTGTATCCTGTAGGATGGACACATTAAAAGGGGTTGTGTCTAATCTTACAGGATACTTTTATGGTTTGTGCTAATTATTTTTCTTGTTGCTTATATGAATTTATTATTTTATAATGTGTTCTCATATTAAGTTTTAATAGTTAGGAATGGGGAGAAATTTTATGTTTACTGATGCTAGAAGCAAAAAAATCGTATTAATATCTCATTGTATTTTAAATCAAAATTCAATTTCAGATGGTACAGCGGACTATCTTGGAATCAATGAAAGTATTTTAAAGTTGCTTGTTGAATCTGAAATATTATGTACAACTATTTGTATTGCAATGTATAGGTGAAATTAGTAATTTTAAATGCATAATTAAGCCCTATATTGTTACAAAAGAATGAATTTAAAGTATCTAGAGGAGGAATAAGTTATGAAGAATATAGAATATTATATGAATCTTAATTATAAAATTGAAATTATAAAAGATGAGGAAGGTGAATATGTGTTAAGGTACCCAGAATTGAAGGGGTGTATTACTTGTGCAGATACGATTGACGAAGGAAATCTTTTAAATGATGTAAAAAAAGCTAGATAGAAATAGCATTGGAAGATAGTATATCAATACCAGAGCCATTAGAAGAAAGTTTTTCAGGACAATTTAAATTAAGAATGCCTAAATCACTGTATAAGGAATTAATGGAGAAATCAAAAGAGGAAGATATAAGTATGAACCAATATTGCTTATACCTTTTGAATAAGGGAATAGCAATTCAAAGTAAAAGCTAAATAGTAGAATAAATAAAAATCGTGGGACAAAAATGGGACATATTTGGGACAAAATTCATGTAAAAGTGTTATATGCTATGTATAGTCGATAAATGAAATTTAATATATTGTATAAATGGAGAATGGGCACTGGATAAAACCGGTGCTTATTCTTACATTGTTTACAATATATTAAAAAAATAGACAATTAGTTCATTTATAGGACATTAAATTGTAACAAATATTTTGTATACTTATAATATCCTAAAGAAAGTAAAAACTCATCTGTGCCTGCGGTTGCAAGGCACATTAAACTTAAATGCAACCACCACAAGATAGTATATTGAATTGAATTTCCTTAAAACTAGTGTAAAAATAGACATCCTTATCTAGGATGTTTATTTTATGTTTTAAGGAAATTTTAAGAATATAGATATAATATATAAATGTCCTAAGGAAATAATCTTAGAGAAAATAAAAATGATATAATAAGTCCCCTTTTATTATATAGATATATTAAAAGTAAGTGCTGGTGAAAACTAGTGCTTATTTTTAGCAAGGAATTAATATTTATTCAATATCTGTCTTTTCCTTATACTAATCGAGGAAAGCTAGGATAATAATGCTTAAAGTGGGAGAAATCTTAGTATAGATAGAAGATTAAAAAAAGCTTAATACTTTAATTCGAGAAAAAGATATGTTATTAGATTTGGAAATAGTTGTTGCAAGTCAAAAATTAGATTCAGCACTAAATGAATGTGGTGAAATAGCTAAAAGAAAAATGAACAATTAGACAAAAGGAAAGGTTTTTATCTCTCCTTTTGTAATTTAGCTAATGAAGTATAATTTTTTATATTTTTAAGGAGTTGAATGAGTCAAAAAGGAAAAAACAATTAAGTGGAACTATATTTACTTTAATAATTCTGATAGAGTAGATGGTACTGTCATTTGTATCATAAGGTAAAGATGGTATTAAAATTAAGCTTCAGAATAAAATGAAAGCCCTTGATTGGTTGCCTAAACACATGGACATGGCCATGGTATATAAGCTGGGCACAGAAACAATACAAAGTGTATTTGAAAAAGAGGGTGCAGATTTTTTAGTATTGCATAATGACGGAGCCTATATTAGGGTGAAGGATATTAAAGGGCCTAAATCTGAGAATTACGAAAGGATGTACAATTAGTTTAAGCTGAGGTATCCAGTCATTGCTTTAAAGGTGTTAAAAGACGTGTAAGTTAATATATGGATGAAAGACTCGTTGAAATCGAATAGTATTCTGTTAAAATAATGGATATATTTGATTTAATATAAAAAACTACATAGAATTAGTATTATAAGTTTTTTACTTGTTAAGCCAAAGTTTAAATAATTATGAGAATTAAAGACAGTTGCCTCCCTTGTCCATATAATATTTTTGTTTATTTTGTGAATTTAGTAGATGTTATAGATGAAAAGACATAAATATCTTTACCTTCCATTAAAATCGACTAAAGAAAAGGGATTACTCCCTTTCCCTCGTCTAAGAACCGTACTTGAGAGTTTCCAACTCATACGGCTCAAGCATTCCTTCACCATTTCTGGCAGCAAACAGTAGTTTTAGGTTTAATTTTCTTAATTCAAAGTAATCTTTGTCAATAAAAGGATTCTTTGAAATTTGTAATTTTGGATGTCTAATTATTTCTATTCTTCTTAAGTTAATCAGACTGTATTCACCCGTTGTAAACAGCCATCTCTTCTTGTTCTTTTCATGCCAGTATTTATTTAGTCTCCACCAACTATTTTTGTTGGGATGTCTATGTTTTGCCCATTGTTGCAATAAAAGATATATAGTGTTATTAATATACGAGAAAACCTGACTTGCAACAACATGCCTATGGTAATTAGTCCAACCTCTAATAATTAGATTTAACCTCCGGATTATTTTTGATTGTGTTTCTGATTTTCCTTCTTTCAGTATGATATTAGAACATTTCCTTATCATGGTTTTTATAGAATCCTTGGATGGTTTAACAATTAATTTTCCTTTGAATTTTCGAAAAGTCCAACCAAGGAAATCAAATCCAGTATCTATATGCGTAATTTTTGTCTTTTCCTCAGATAGAGTAAGTCCTCTGGTTTTAAGAAATAAACTAACTAAATCTTTAATTTCTTCTGCAATTTCTTTAGTTTTTGCGGTAATAATAAAGTCATCGGCGTATCTCACCAGGTTTACTTTTGTTTTTGCCCGGTAGTGATTTTCAATTTTACCTTTAGTATTTCGATGATATTTATCTTGTATTAGCCTTTCTAATCCATCTAATGTCATATTTGCATATAGACTTGAGATGGCACCACCTTGTGGTGAACCCTTCTCTGTTGGAAACATTTCACCCTTGTATATGAACCCGGATTTTAAGAATTGTTTCATAACTCTCTTGTCCATGGGTATGTTTTCCATAAGCCAATTATGGTTAATATTATCAAAGCAACCCTTAATGTCACCTTCTAATACCCATATAGGAGAGCATTTCCTGGCTAATATATTGAATGTTTGTTCACAGGCATCCTTTGCGCTTCTTCCTTGACGAAAGCCAAAAGAAACATTGTCACCTGTAACTTCTGCAACTGGTTCAAGTGCAAGTGCATATAACGTCTGCATAGCTCTATCATACATTGTAGGAATTCCTAGAGGTCGTTTTTTGCTTTTGTTTTTCTTGCTAATGTAAACACGTCTAAGGGGTTTTGCAATGTAATGCTTATCTGTTAGCATTAGTACTGCTTTCATTTTTGACGCTGGTGTTGACCACAGTTTTTTATCAACACCTGAGGTGTTTTTACCCTTATTCGAGGTTACTTTTTTTATCGCATATGACTTTGCATAAAAAGAATGAGTTAATAAGTATTGTAGTCTTTTGGTTTTGTTTTTGTCACCTTTTACTGTTGCTTTAGCAATTCTGGTCTGCAACCTATTAACATATTTTTCTACCTGAATCCAGTCAATGGATTCCCATTGATTAGCAAGTAATTTATAGTTTTTTAGCTTCTCGGTTTTATCCGGCGTTGAATTACTAAAATTCATAAGTTTACAGTCCTTTCCTGCCAAGAAATACCATTGGATAAGTCAGCACCTTTTCAGGTTAGGGCAAAGTTTGAACCCCTATCTTCTTTCATTATAAAAGTAGTATTTGCTTTTTATCCATTTCTTCTGCCCTCTATGCCATTTCTTTTCCTTACGGTTAGATACCTCAATAAAGAGGAGCATATAGGGTTTACCAAGTTCCGCATAATATATAATTGTGAAAGCCTTAGGAGGCACCTTTAAACCGGGAGTTCTTTATCCATTCGCATTGGTTTAACAAGAGTGCCTTTGCTTGACTCCTTACCTTTTTGGTCGAAGCGTTTCAGCCTATTTCGCTTTCTCCAGCGTAACGATTCCTAAAGTGATTCACTTTACGTTCTCCATAACTTTCTTACTCTAGCAGTCATCCCAGATTTAGGCTTCTCGGATTTCCACATTGTCTTGTGAGCTTTCTAACCCAGACGTTACCATCTACGCTAGTCACAATAGAGTTACCCCGAATGGATGGGGTAGCCTTATGGCAATATATTAAGCGACTTCTTGTCGCACTTGAAAGCCTCTATCACTATGAAAGAGTGGACTAGCATTAGGGTTAGCTTCAATAGCTTTATCAAGTGTTTGAAAAACAAGATGGTTATTATTTGAATGTCCAAGAACATAGGAAACAATGCTATTATCGTGCAGGTCAAGTATAGCACTCAAGTAAGCTTTTGTTCCATCAGTTAACTTAAATTCGGTTACATCAGTAAGCCATTTTTGATTTGGTTTATCAGCATAAAATTCTCTATCCAGTATATTCTCAGTAGTGATTTGAGGAGTGCTAGGAACATAGTTCTTTTTCTTCCTACGAATTACAGATTTCATGTTAATAGATCTCATTAATCTATAAATTCGCTTATGATTGTACCTCTTTTTAAGTATTCTATTTATATTCAAATTCATTCTTCTATACCCATATATACCTTGAACTTCAGAGTAGATTTGAATCATAATTTTAATTATTGCAGCATTTTCTTTATCTGACATACTTTCTATGCGATTTAACCATTTATAGTATGAACAACGGGCTACGCATGCAATGTCACATAGTTGAGATATTGAGATTTTATTTTCTTCACTATATTCTCTAATGGCTATGTATTTGTCTTCCCATCTCGCCTCCTTTCCACGTCGATCAACAAGGGCTTCTACACCACCTTCTTTATACTTAGATGTCCAAGCATAAACTTGCTGATACGAAACATTAAATTTCTCTGATGCTAGTTGATAATTATCGTTATTTTTAATGCAGAATGATACTATTTCAATTTTTTCTTCATAGTTTGTTTTTCTTCCAATGATCATAGTACTATCTCCTTTTGAGTTATGAGACTTAACTCTATTATGATCATTATACTTTTTTATCCATCGTTGGAGAATACCATGACTAGAAATATTGTATTTGTTGCATAAATTATTTAACGATCCTGCTCCTCTTTCATAATCAGAGACAGCCTGCAATTTAAGGGATTCAGGATAATAGGTATTTTTCTTATAACATTGCAGCCCTAGTTCTCCATTTAATTGATATTTTCTAACCCATTCTCTAAATGAACCTTTAGTAATTTCTAATTCAAAACAAATTTGCATGCAACTTTTTTTACCTATGAGGTAATCCTTAACAGCTGCTATCTTCCTATCAACTGTAACTTTTTCTTTTCTACCCATAAAAATATACCCCCTTTATGGAAACAGTTTTATTATTTTAACTGTCTACCATAAAGGGAGCATATCAATGTGTTAGACAGATGTTTTTTTATATTTATGAACTTCATACCCCCATTCACCGAGAGAGTGTAAAACAGCTATGAGTTTTTTACTAAGTTCTGATAATTCATATTCTACTCTTGGTGGAATTTCATTGTATTGACGACGAATAATAAGACAATCTTCTTCAAGTTCTTTTAAGTTTTTTGAGAGCATCAGACTGGATATGCCATCAACTTTCCTCTGTAGTTCATTAAATCTAATAACTCCATTTTGAGACATAGTCCAAATGATTAAGAGTTTCCATTTGCCACCTATAACATCCATAGCGTACTTAACATAACAATCTTCCATAAAGCGACCTCCATTACTTATATAAATATTAGTAACTAAATATTTTTTGCGTACTTGTTCATTCATATGATACTTAATATAATAAAGTTAGTCAATAGATAATTGAGTTGATTTAAGAAAATTTTTCATTTAGAAGGAGAGATTTGAAATGTCAAAGGTAGTTATTTTCAAAGGTAGTCCAAGAAAGAATGGATATACTACAAAATTATTAGAACAAGTAGCAAAAGGAGCTAAATCTAAAGGTACTGAGGTTATTGAATTTGATTTAAATGATCCTGGAATCCGTGGATGTCAAGGATGCTTTTATTGCCGTACTCATGATGGTTGTGCTGTTAATGATTATCTTCAACCAATGTATGAGGCTATTAAGGAAGCAGATGCTATTGTATTTGGTTCGCCAATTTATTATTATAAAATTACAGGTCAAGCAAAAGTTTGGTTTGATCGTACATTCCCAATGCTTGGAGATAATTTTATACCGAGACATCCAGGTAAAAAGCTAATAACCATATTCACTCAAGGAAGCTCAGATCCTAAAATAGGAGCAGAAGGCGTTAAATTTGCTAATGATATGTTAGAAGAATTAGGTTGGAAATTAGAGGATAGTATTCATTACTGCGGAACTAGCGATAATCCTGATTTAGCAGTGTTTGATGAGTTATCTTTAAGAGCATTTAAAGATGGAGAAAATTTGGTTGGATAAATTCCTAATATATCACTTATCAAATAAACATAATGATAGATTGTATTGGATTCTAATTGTAATAAACATTTACATGGTTAAAACACAATCTTCTTATTTAACGTAACAACTAAAAATACGAACGATTTATAAAAACACTGTAAGATTCAAATTGAATCTTACAGTGTTTTTATGTCGCATTTCAAATATTTTAGGAAGGAATGAAAGTGATGGATAGACCACATTGTTACGGAAAGATGGATTGGATTCTAAAGTATCCAGAAGATGAAACATCAAAAGAAAGTATATGTGATTGCTAGTTTACTAATAGTTTTTTAAGAATTACGAGAAACAAAGAAAAAAAGTATTAAAGTAAAGGTATAGGTTGAAAAATATGATATTGAAATGGCAAATAATGCCCTTCAGTATATAGTAAATTTGAAAGAAGACCATCCCATTTACAAGGATTTTAGACAATATATATCTTTCCCCAATTTCATGCAGGAAGATATACTGGTAAATTCAATTCATATTATTTCAGAAATTTGAAAAAGAGAAAATATATTTTAGGAGGCTGGATATGTATAAGATAGGATTAGATTTAGGATATAAATATACAAAAGGTGTAGCTGACAATATTTACAGTAATTTGTTGAGACTAATTCAAACAGGAAAAGTGTATTTTAACAGAGAGCAGCTTGATTTTTCACAAGATATTAAAGACATAAAAAGGGATAGGGCTGAAAAAGTACTTAATGAGATTACAAAGAAATGGACAGATATAATCTTGTATTTTAATGCAGTTTTTGCATCTGGTGGAGGAAGTATAGACATGTTTGATTACTTGAAAGTTGTTTCAGAATCTCTAAAATTAGAGCTGGCTAAAGATTCTCAAATGGGAAATGCACTTGGATATCATAAGATTGCAGAACTTGCAGAGCTAAAATCTAAAGTTAGACATTAAATATAATTTGTAACGGCTGTGATTAACTGATATTGCAGCCGTTACTAGTATAGTTACAATGAAATCGTAACAGAATAGTGTAACGTACCTTTAGTACCTTTAATTCAGTAATATAAAGGCTTTTATAAGAACTAATTATTAAAGATGTAACGATTAAGAAAATATCCACACATGGAGTTGTATATATTTGGAGATAATAACATACCTGAGTTTATTAAAAAGGGCATTATTTAGCCTCAAAAAGGTATACAAAAAACACCTCAAACCTTTGCAGTTTCTTGACTTTCAAGATTAAAAAAAGAATGCTTTAAGGCACTTAATTGATTTTTATTGATAAATTACATTTAAGGTATTTTTAATATATAAAATGATGTTTAAAAAGGATGCAGCTCAATGATAAAATAGAAAATTGTATTAGTAAAAGGATGGGAAGGGATTACTTATGATTAGGATTCAAAGGCGAGATGAATATCTTCTTAAAAAGATAGGTGAATATGGAATTCTAAATAATAAAACAATAGATAAAATATATGGAAGTGCAGTTCAATATCCTGTACGTAGGAGGAAAAAGTTAGCTGATACAAAATATATAAATAAAGCCGTAAGTCTAAAAAAGAGATATATACAGAAAATTAGAGAAGAAATAATAAGTAAGGCACAAGGAGGAAAGATAGAACGGGTAATATTTTTAGCTGAAGATAAAGCGGTTATGGATCTGTATAACGAAAGTCTTGTGTCCTTGAATGTAAAAGAGCAGCTTATAATTCCGTGGCAAGATCTTGGTTTTGACTTAATTAAAAAGATAGGCAGTGAAAATATAGAAGAAAAGGTTATGGAATATCTTTATGATGACTATGATTCCCATGATTAGGCATATGCTGACTATACAACAAAAGAGGGATAGGTTGTTATTTTGGTAACTAATTATGGAGAGAAAATAGTAAAGGTAAAGCAGAGCCAGATGATAAATAGGTATAATAAAACAGATAAATTTAAATTAGTAGTTGTATGCCTTGAGAGTCAATATGGAAAATTTAAAAGAGAGTTTGAAAACTTGGTAATAAAAACTGTGCCAGACAGTATACTATAAAAGCTATACTATTTACATATAGTATTAAAATAATACGACGATAATTACATGGTATAATTTTTTATGAGGAAGGTGAGAAAATAAAAAATGAAGGACAAGTATTTTGATGAATTGATAGAAGAAGGAAAAGGTATAAGAGGCCAAGAAATTATAGATATGTTAAATAGAAGGTACTGCTAAAATAAAGATGAACACAAAAGGTAAAACGAATGTAATACTAGTCATGTAAGATAATAAAAATAAAAAAGGAAGGATACTATGAAAAAAATAAAAACTATTTTCCTTGTCGCTGCATGTATTGCACTTAGTTCACAAGTATATTTTAATTTATTTGTACCGGGATTTACGATAACATTGTCTGTGATCATGCTACCTGTTCTTCTCTATTTTAATAGAGAAATTAATCCTCTATATTTAACAGGTATAGTTGGAATAGCTTCACCTCTTTATAGGGGACTTACGATGTATATAAGTAATGCTAGTTTACATCAAATAGTGAGTCCGGTTTTTACGGATATTCTATTCTATTTTACATATGGATTGATATATTACTTTTTATATTGGAAAAAGATAGATGCAAATTTGACCAATTTCTTTGTTTCAATTGTCCCAAGTGATTTTATTGCCAATGTTTTTGAAATAAGTGCACTTATGTGTTTTAAAGGGTATAAATATATTATATTTCAGGATTTAGCAATTATAGCTTTTGTAAGATCTATAATTGCAGTATGTGTAATATTGGTGTATAAATATTATAGCTCTTTGCTTATAAGGGAAGAGCATGAAGAAAGATACAGAAAGCTTATACTTATTACTTCAAAAATTAAAAGTGAAGTATATTTTATGAATAAAAATAAAGCAGATATTGAAGGTGTTATGAAAAAGGCTTATTGTCTTTATAAAACATTGTCTGAAAATAATTATCCAGTTGAATTTCAAAATGCGTCTTTAGATGTGGCAAAGGATGTTCATGAAATAAAGAAAGATTATGCAAGTGTTATAAAAGGTTTAGAAGAAATATTTGATAAGAAATATGATAATGTTAAGATAAACATTAAGGATATTATGGATATTATTGAAGCAGATGTAAAAGAACATATAAGAAGAAATAAGTTAAATGTATACTTAGATTTTAAAATATATGATAATTTCAGTGTAGAGAAACATTATTATCTAGTTTCAATTATAAGAAACTTAATTTACAATAGTATTGAATCTATGGAAAAGAGAAAAAATGGATATATAAGAATTGTTATTAGTAAAAGACAAGGTGAATGCATTTTTGTAGTGTCAGATAATGGATCAGGAATAAAAAAGAAGGATTTAGCTTATGTTTTTAATCCTGGATTTTCAACGAAATTTAATAAAGAAACCGGAGATATATGCAGAGGAATAGGTCTTACTCATGTAAATGGAATTGTAACTGATATTTTTAAGGGCTCAATATCAGTTGTTTCAGAAGAAAAAAAGGGCACAGAATTTACTATAAAAATAAAAGAGGACAAGATAGAAGGTGATCAGGATGAGATTTTATGTTGTAGATGATGATATAAGTATAGTTAGAATATTAACTATGATAATAGAAGAAGATGTTAATTTTGAAGTTGTAGGAAGTTCATGCAATAGTGAAGATGCTTTTAGTGACATATTTTTACTTAAACCTGATATTGTACTTGTAGATCTTCTTATGCCTGAAATGGATGGAAATGTTCTTGTAAGAAAACTTAAAAGCTTGGATTCAAGCATTTGTTTTATTATGATATCTCAAGTATTAGATAGTGATTTAAGAGCAGAGTCTTATGAAGCAGGAATAGAATTTTTTATAAATAAGCCAATAAATAAGATTGAGGTTAAAAAAGTAATTTCAAAAGTGACAGAAAGGGTAGAAATGGAGAATATGCTGTCTAATATAAAGAAAATGCTTAAAACTTCAAATAAAAGTAAAAAGGTTGACAAAACTGAAAATGAAAATCTGGTGAAAGTAAAGCATATTCTAGGTATGCTTGGTATGCTCGGAGAAAAAGGTACAAATGATATAGTCAAGATAAGTTTATATCTTATGAAGAATAATAGAAATTTTGTAGAATGCAATTTAGATGATTTGAAAAACTATTTAGGAGATAATGCCCAGGTTGTAAAGCAAAGGATAAGAAGGGCAATAAAAGTAGGACTTACTAATACAGCTAATATGGGTATAGAAGATTATGCTGATGATACTTTTCATACATATGCAAATACACTTTTTGATTTTACCAATGTAAAAGCTGAAATGGATTATATAAATCATAAAAGGAAAACAGGAGGAAAAGTTTCTGTAAATAAGTTTTTTGAAGGGCTCGTACTTAAATGCCAGGATGAATAAAAAATAGCATAGTATTAAATTAAAAGTTCTTAAAATTTTATTTTGAGAACTTTTTTGAATTATTTTGATTTATTTTGAAACTTACATTTTATCATAAAATATGATTAATTGTGACATTTGAGAAAACGGTTTATTTTTGATGGTTTATAAATTAAATTAAGGAGGAAATAATATGGATGCAAATGAAAACGATATAGAAGAGGTACTTGATAAGTCAAAAGGTCTTGAAAGAAGTATGGCAAGCAGACATATTCAAATGTATACAGTTGGTGCAACAATAGGAACGGGTATTTTTTTAGCTTCTGGAAACGTTATCAATAAAGCCGGCCCAGGAGGTGCTGTAGCGGCATATATAATTGGAGCATTGATAATGTATTTAATGATGTCTTGTCTTGGAGAGCTTGCAGTAGCAATGCCTGTTTCAGGAAATGTACAAGCATATGCAACAGAATTTATTAGTCCTGCAATGGGATTTACGGCTGGTTTTATGAAATGGATAAGCTGTGCAGTTACAGTTACTGCACAAATAGTTGCCTCATCTATTATAATGAAAAATATCTTTCCAAATATTAATCCCATAATTTGGATATTATTGTTTACTATATTGTTAGCAGTTCTTAATATTCTTCCATCTGGAAATTTTGGAGAAACTCAATTTTGGTTTGCGAGTATTAAAGTAATAGCTGTAATATTATTTGTTATAACTGGAATTGGAATAATTACAGGTATTATAGGAGGAAAAACTATTGGATTTACAAATTTTATTTCTGATGGTGGTGCCTTTCCTAATGGATTTAATGCAATATTAGCATCGATGTTATCTGCTATTTTTGCATTTGGTGGTTCTGATCTTATTGCAACTGCAGCTGGTGAGAGTAAAAATCCTGAGGTAGAAATGCCGAAGGCCATAAGAGGATTTATAATTTTAATAACTTTATGTTATGTTACATGTATTTTCTTAATTGGATGTGTACTTCCATGGAGACAGGCAAATCTTGCAGGAAGCCCGTTTGCGTATATGTTTAAAAGTGCAGGAATTACTTCAGCTTCACTTTTAGTTAATATAATTGTTATAACTTCAGCCTTATCATCAGCCAATTCTTTTTTATATGCAAGTATAAGAACACTCTGGTCACTTGCAAAACATGATCAAGCTCCTAAAATACTAGCTAAAACAAATAAAAAAAAGGTTCCAATATATGCACTTATTATTTCTTTGGCATTTGCATCATTTGCGATCGTTTCAAGTTTTATAGCAGCAGATACAGTTTATCTTTTTCTTATATCTTTACTTGCTAGTATTGATGTATTTATTTACACAATCGATTGCATATGTCAAATGCGTTTTAGAAAACGTTTTATATCAGAAGGAAATAAGGTTGAAGATTTAAAATACAAAACACCATTTTATCCAATTACTCCGATTGCAGCAATTATACTGTATGTAGTAGTAATAATAGCAATGATAATTGACGCTACTGAAAGAATGGCTATTTATACTGGTGTTCCTACAGCTTTGATTTTGTATATAGGATATGTACTATTTTCTAATAAAAATAGGAAGAGGGATATTGAGAGGGCAAGTTAATTTATATCAATTGTTTCAAAAGAAAAAAAGACACAGGGTTTACTATAAAAATAAAAGAACATGGGATAGAAGGTGATCAGGATGAGATTTTATGTTGTAGATGATGATATAAGCATAGTTAGAATATTAACTATGATAATAGAAGAAGATGTTAATTTTGAAGTTGTAGGAAGTTCATGCAATAGTGAAGATGCTTTTAATGACATACTTTTACTTAAACCTGATATTGTACTTGCAGATCTTCTTATGCCTGAAATGGATGGAAATGTTCTTGTAAGAAAACTTAAAAGCTTGGATTCAAGCATTTGTTTTATTATGATATCTCAAGTATTAGATAGTGATTTAAGAGCAGAGTCTTATGAAGCAGGAATAGAATTTTTTATAAATAAGCCAATAAATAAGATTGAGGTTAAAAAAGTAATTTCAAAAGTGGCAGAAAGGGTAGAAATGGAGAATATGCTGTCTAATATAAAGAAAATGCTTAAAACTTCAAATAAAAGTAAAAAGGTTGACAAAACTGAAAATGAAAATCTGGTCAAAGTAAAGCATATTCTAGGTATGCTTGGTATGCTCGGAGAAAAAGGTACAAATGATATAGTCAAGATAAGTTTATATCTTATGAAGAATAATAGAAATTTTGTAGAATGCAATTTAGATGATTTGAAAAACTATTTAGGAGATAATGCCCAGGTTGTAAAGCAAAGGATAAGAAGGGCAATAAAAGTAGGACTTACTAATACAGCTAATATGGGTATAGAAGATTATGCTGATGATACTTTTCATACATATGCAAATGCACTTTTTGATTTTACCAATGTAAAAGCTGAAATGGATTATATAAATCATAAAAGGAAAATAGGAGGAAAGGTTTCTATAAATAAATTTTTTGAAGGCCTTATATTTAAATGTCAGGATAAATAAATTATTCTTATTAATAAATCTTGCTTGTTGGAAGAATCACCACTAGAAAAATAAAATAGATTCTTTAATCTATATGGAAATATAAAAAATAAATAAGTCTATAGCAAATCTTTAACTAGTTATAAACTTATTATACGAGGAGTGCAATTTATGAGAAGTATCAAACACAATATAATATTAGTTATTTCATCTCTATGCATATTAAGTTTAATAATATTAGCTTCAGTAAGTTATTTTATTTCTTATGATTTAATAATGAAGGAATCCAAAACCAAAATTATTGCAGAATCAGATAAATATTCTGAAATAACTAACGAATGGATTGGCGAGCAGGGAAAAGTAATCAAAGAAATTGGAGATTGTATTCAACAAATGGACACAAATGATAATAAAAAAATTTTAACATACCTGCAAGAAAAAACAAGAGACAATTCTAATACAGGGGGAATATATCTAGGGTTTAAAGACAAAAGATATTTAGATGGAACTGGGTGGATACCTGATAAAGATTTTGATTGTACTCAAAGGTATTGGTATAAAGATGCTGTCCAAAAAAATAAATTAGTTTATTCTGAACCCTATTTAGATGAACTTACAAAAAAAATGACAGTTTCTATATCTGAACCTATTGTAAAAAATGGTGAAATAATCGGTGTTGTAAGTTGTGACTTTAAATTAAATACAATTAAAAACATGCTAGATAAAGTAAAACCCGTCAATAATAGTTATACATTTTTATTAGATAATAAAAATGATTTTATAATGCATCCCAATAAAGATTTTCAACCTACAAAAAATGAAAATAAAAATGTTAATAAAATTATGAATGGAAAATTTTCTAAGATATTAAACAATAATATAACTCTATTAAAGGATTTTGATGGTAAAGAAAAATATTTTGTTACTTCTAAGGTTAACTGTTGTAATTGGCTTGTTGGTGTTGTAGTACCTAAAAATGAATTGGAAAAACCACTTCATTCATTATTGTTAGGATTTATTTTGGTAATAATTATAATGTTAGTGCTTTCAATCTTACTTTCCTTATATATTGGAGGTAAAATTGGGAATCCAATAATATCTCTAACAAAGTTAGTAAAGAAAACTTCCAACTTTGATTTAACTTCTGATACTAGCTGTGATTATTTATTAGGAAGAAAAGATGAAATAGGACAACTTGCTAATGCTACAATTTCAATGAAAAGTTCACTTATAGAATTAATAGGAGCTATACTAGAAGAATCACGTACAATAGAAAATGTAGTAAACACTATAAAAGATAAAATGTCAAATTTGAATGAAAATGTAAAAAAAGTATCTTCAAGTACAGAGGAATTATCTGCAGGTATGGAAAAGACAACAGCATCTGCTGAAGAAATGTCAGCTACATCACAGGAAATAGGTAGTGCTGCTCAGTCTATAGCAAAAAAATCACAGACAGGTGCACTACAGGCCGAAGAAATAAATGAAAGAGCAGATAAAACTAAAAAAAGTGTACAAACATCTCAGGAAAAAAGCTATCAAATGTTTTTAAGTACAAAAAAGGAACTTGAAATTGCTATAAAAAAGTCCAGCGTAGCCAAACAAATAAATGTGCTTTCAGATACTATCATGCAAATAACAGAGCAAACAGGCCTTTTGGCATTAAATGCAACTATTGAAGCTGCAAGAGCTGGAGAAGCAGGAAAGGGGTTTTCAGTAGTAGCTGAAGAAATTACAAACCTTGCAGGACAATCAAAAGATGCAGCTTCTGAAATACAAAGTATAACCAATAAAGTAATTGAAGCGGTAAATAATCTCTCACAAAATTCCAGCGGACTTTTAGAGTTCATGGAGAAGGATGTAAATAAGGACTACAAATCAATGCTTACAGTATCAGAAGAATATAGTAAAGATGCTAAATTTGTAGAGAGTTTAGTAGTAGATTTTAGTTCTACATCAGAGGAACTTTTAGCATCTATTAGTGATGTGTTAAAAACTATAGATAATGTAGCACAGTCAGCAAGTGAAGGTACAAGTGAAATATCAAATATTTCCGATAGAGTACTTGAAATTAATAATAAGTCAGATTATGTATTAGATGAAGTAATTAAAGCAAGTGATTGTGCTAATAAATTGAAAGCTCAAATTTCTAAGTTTAAAATTTAAACAAACTTTTAATAATTTCTGGTGTACGTGAAAAATCCTACATACACCAGGGATTAAGGAAAAAAGGTGTGTAAATTATTTTATGTATTCTCCTCTCTTTAAACAAATAATTATTGAAAGTAAATATTTGTATCTACTTTTCCTCATTTTATAGTCTTATAATATATTTTAATCATCTTAATTTTTCTAGTACAAGTCATATAGTATCAACTCTATATTCTATCCTTATTATCTCGTATATATGATTATTATATCTAATTCATATATGTTCATCAGTTCAAGTAGAGGCAAATATTTAATAATATGATTAAGTTATGGTAATTTCTATAGAAACAACCTTTTACATATTGTTTTAATGATTTAAGCTATTCATTTTTTTATGTGTAAATCATTCTGTGCAAGTACTGTATTGAAGATAGTAAATTTTAAAAATTTATTTTAAGAACTTTTTGAATTATCTTGATTTATTTTGAAACTTACATTCTAGAATAAATCATAATCATTATAGGAGGTAGTTAAATGTACAATTTAAGAAACAGAAATTTTTTAACACTAATGGATTTTACAACAAAGGAAATAAATTTTATGCTTGATCTTGCTAAAGATCTGAAGAGGGCAAAGTATGCTGGAACGGAGCAGCAAAAACTTAAAGGAAAGAATATAGTTCTATTGTTTGAAAAGGATTCAACTAGGACAAGATGTGCATTTGAAGTTGGAGCAAAGGATCAAGGAGCAAATGTAACATATTTAGGACCAACTGGAAGCCAAATGGGAAAGAAAGAGTCAGCAGCAGATACTGCAAGAGTACTTGGAAGAATGTTTGATGGTATAGAATATAGAGGATTTGCACAGGAAACAGTTGAAGATTTGGCTAAATATTCAGGAGTCCCAGTATGGAATGGCCTTACAGATGCTGATCATCCTACTCAAGTATTGGCAGATTTCCTTACTGCAAAAGAACATTTGAATAAACCATATAACAAGATGGTGTTTGTATATGCAGGAGATGGAAGAAACAACGTAGCAAATGCACTTATGATTGGTGCATCAAAAATGGGTATGGATTTTAGAATAGTTAGTCCTAAAGAATTATTTCCATCAGAAGAATTGTTAACTAAATGCAAAAATGTAGCAAAGGAAACAGGAGCAAAGATCACAGTAACCGATAATATTGATGAAGGTGTAAAAGGCGCAGACGTTCTTTATACGGATGTATGGGTATCTATGGGAGAACCTGATGAAGTATGGGAAAAGAGAATAAAACTTCTGAAGCCATATCAGATAAATAAAGAAATGATAGAGAAGACAGGAAATGAAAAGGTAATATTTGAACATTGTCTCCCTTCTTTCCATGATTTAAAAACTAAAGTGGGAAAACAGATACATGATAAATTTGGCTTAAATGAAATGGAAGTTACAGATGAAGTATTTGAAGGAAAGCATTCAGTAGTATTTGATGAAGCAGAAAACAGAATGCATACTATAAAAGCAGTTATGGTTGCTACACTTGGAGATTAGTTAGAAGGGAGAAGTAAAATATGTCAAAAATAGTAGTAGCATTAGGTGGAAATGCACTGCAGGCTAATCCTAATGACAAATCAGCGGAAACACAACTAAAAACATGTATAGAAACGGCAAAACCAATTGTTGACCTTATTGAAGAAGGTCATGAAGTAGTAATAGCACACGGAAATGGACCTCAGGTTGGGCAGTTAGTTGCTGCATATGAAACAGCTGCAGCAGTAAATGAAAAAAATCCAATTATGCCTTTCCCAGAATGCGGCGCAATGAGCCAGGGATATATAGGATATCAGCTTCAGCAGGCAATAAAAGAAGAAATGAAAAAAAGAGGATTAAGTAAGGAAATTGCTACAGTAATTACTCAAGTTGTAGTAGATGAAAACGATCCAGCTTTCAAAAATCCAACTAAACCTGTAGGGTCATTTTTTACAGAAGAACAAGCGAAAAAACTTATGGATGAAAAAGGATATGTTATGAAAGAAGATGCAAACAGAGGATGGAGGAGAGTAGTTCCTTCACCACTTCCTAAAACTGTGATCGAAGAACCTGTAATTAAAACTCTAGTTAATGCTGGACATGTTGTTATCACTGTAGGTGGTGGCGGCATCCCTGTAGTTGATAAGGGAAATGGAGATCTTGAAGGAGTTCCTGCAGTAATTGATAAAGATTTTGCTTCAGAAAAAATTGCAGAATTGCTCAATGCAGATAAATTAGTTATTTTAACTGCAGTAGAACAAGTATCAATTAATTTTGGTAAACCAAATCAGAAAAATATTTTAAAAATGACAGTAGATGAAGCTGAAAAATATATTGAGGAAGGACATTTTGCACCAGGTTCCATGCTTCCAAAAGTTAAAGCTGCATTATCTTTTGTACAATCAAAACTAGGAAGAATAGCAGTCATTACTTCACTTGAAAAAGCTAAAGAATCCATAATGGGTTTGACTGGTACAACAATAACAGTATAATTTTAACGAACAAATGCAATTTAATTAAAAATATATTATATGCTGTAGTGTTTGTATAGCATAATGAATATTTAACAAAATTATATTTATTATCTTATTAGTAAATATCTATATAACATAGGAAATTTACTAATAAAGTAAAGTTGATATAAGGAAATGTTAGATTATAAAATTACTGCCATATATAATTTATCTGGCAGTAATTTTATAAATGAAAAGGATTTCTAGATATAAAGTTACCGCATATTTTATTCAAAAAGAAGTATCAAATGTAGAAATTTTTATATGAAAGTTACAAAGTTAACGCTTACTTAGTTTTACAGAAGATTATTGATGTTTATAAGGAGGAGTGTTAGTATGCAAAGTAGTATAGAAGGTAGTGTACAAAACCAAGGAGAAGGAAAATTAGGACTTGTACCTTTAATTGGATTAGTAATTGGTTCTATAATTGGTGGTGGAGCTTTTTCTTTTCCAGCAGATATGGCAAAGGTAGCAAGCCCAGGTGCAATTATTATAGCATGGATTATTACTGGAGTTGGAATGTTTACACTTGGTTATGTATTTCAAAATTTATCTCAGCGAAAACCAGATTTGGACTGCGGTATATACAGCTATGCTAAAGAAGGTTTCGGGGAATATACAGGGTTTAATTGTGCTTGGGGACACTGGGTTAGCTCGATGTTAGGTGATGTTTCATATTTGGTTATGCTTTTCTGTACAATAGGATATTTCTTTCCCGTATTTGGAAATGGAAACAATTTACCTGCACTAATAGGTGAATCCATATTAATATGGGGTGTTAATGCGCTTATATTAAAAGGTGTAAAAACAGCTGCATGGGTAAACGTTTTAACTACTATTGGAAAACTTATACCTATATTTGTATTTATAATAGTATCAATAATTATGTTTAAAGTTAATATATTCAACTTGGATTTTTGGGGAAATATGAGCACTAATCTTGGAAGTGTATTGACACAGGTAAAGGGTACAATGCTTATAACCTTGTGGGCATTTATTGGTATAGAAAGTGCAGTTGTATTTTCAAAGCAAGCAAAAGTAAGAAAGGATATCAGTAAAGCCACTATAGTAGGATTACTAGGAGTACTTATTATTTATGTTTTAGTATCATTATTGGCACTTGGTACAATGAAACAAGCTCAATTGGCTGGATTAAAGAGCCCTTCTATGGCGTATGCTCTAGAATATATGGTTGGTAAATCGGGTGCTATAGTAGTAAATGCAGGTTTAATAATATCATTATTAGGTGCATTTCTTGGATGGACTTTGATATGTTCAGAATTGTCATATTCTGCAGGCAAAGGTAAAGCATTTCCAAAGTTTTTTACAGAAGAAAATGCAAATGGAGCACCTAAAAATGCTCTTTTGGTTACAAATATAGTAACTCAAGTTTTTTTAATATGGGCTTTCTTTTCTAAAAGTTCGTATCAGATACTATACGCTATTGCAAGTTCTGCCGTATTAGTACCATATTTTTTCAGTGCATTGTATGCTCTAAAATTAACTATCACTAAGGAGACATATACTGTAGGTGATAATACAAGAATTAGAGATATGGCTATATCAGGATTGTCAGTTATATATGCAGTTTGGCTTATATATGCAGCAGGCTTAAGTTATATGCTTCTTCTTACTATATTATTTTCAGGTGGAATTTTAGTTTTTTATAAAGCTAGAAAAGAGGGAAATACAATTGCTTTTACAAACGTAGAAAAAAGTGTAGTAACAATTCTAGTAATTCTTGCAGTTATAAGTGTATATATGATAGTTGCAGGGAAAATTATGATTTAGTTAAAAAATAGAAAGTAAGTAAAATGTTTTTAGACAGAAAAAAAGGAAAGGCCGCCAGCAGATTCCATGCTGGTAGGCCTTTCTTCATGCTAAAATCTTTTTATAATTGAATCTATAAAAATAAAAATAGAAAGGGGCTTTAGTATGAATGATACAATTTTAGGTGAACTAAAGTTAAATTTCAAGGACATAGAGAAAGAAGTAAAAGATAAAGAATCAGAAATCAGGTTTATAACACCCGCAAAGGGAAAGTATTTAATATAGAAATGGATATAAGTTGAAAATTGAATAATATGATATTAAAAATGCTTTATAATAATTAAGTTGATGAAAGCATGAAGATGAATTGTATGCTATAATTTTCATATATAGTTAAATTTCGTGAAAGGAAGTATATTAGTGATGAGTAATTTAAAAACAATTACAATTGCATCTTTATTTATGCTGATGCTTCCATTTTGTGCATATACTTGTGCTTATGCAAAGGAACTGCCTCAACAAAATGGTGTATCTATTAATAAGATATGGAATATAAACTTTAATGAAAAAATCGATGATAAAACATTATATAATAACATAACTATAACAGATGCTAGCGGAAAAATGATTGATACTATTTTAAGCTTGAATAATGATTGCAAAACAGTTACAGTAACTCCTAAAGGCCAATATACACCTAGTGAGGTTTATAAAATAACTATAAACAAGAATGTTAAGTCATTGGAGGGAAGCGCAGCTTTAGAGGCGGTTACTAAAGTTTTTTCAACTCAAAGTCAGGAAGATATACTTGCCCATTTACCTCCAACAGATTGGAATCCATTTACAGCTTCGGATAAAGAGCTTACACATTATGGCTATCCATCTAGACCTAATGATACGAAACAATTAAAAGAATGGAAGAAAAGTGTTACAGGTGGATGGTATGATCCTGAATCAGATACAATTCCTAACCATAGCCATACATGTATTCCTTGTAAAGTTGTGTGGAATAAACAAGTATATGCTGTAGATGGCAGATGTGGACCAATAAATGGGCAGAAAATTGGACAAACCAGTGATGGGGGATATATATATCAAATACCTGGAGTTAGCAGTTCATATGGAGTCATTTTAGAATTTAGTGATAAAGATGGACATAGGTGCACAAGAATTGATTATAATGCAAGAGATGCTTTATCTATATTGTTCTCAGATCCAAGTGAAATTTCAGGAAAAGTTGGTAATTTACAATTTCCTCAATCAGCAACTAAGATTAAAACATCTGTTAATGTTGAAAATAAAAGTATACCAGTAGAACTTGAAACAAAAGTAGATGAATCAGATAAACCAACATATATTATTACATTAATTGAAACTTGGAATGCTAAAGGCTATTACTATAATGGCTGTACCCAAACTGTGGGAAAGCATTATTGGAGGTTTAGAGTACTCCCAAATGGATATGATTATTTAGATCAAGGAGGAGACGTTCCGCCTCAAACTAAGTAAATAATAAATAGTTTGCTAAAGCACCGTGTTATTCTCAAATGAACTGCACCCTGTCAAGTAGACAGTGGAAATAATAAAAGTTATTTAAACGGATAAAGCCCTAAATTCCATTGGGGTTAGGCCGTTTAATCTTTTTTGTAGTCTCTTAGTATTATAGAAATTG